>NZ_VSZV01000279.1:0-23069 GCF_008919455.1 Rhizobium sp. PEPV16 | reverse complement strand
CTCTGCAAGCCTGCTTGGAGGAGGGGCCGGGCAATCGCGATGTCGGTCGCGCCATCTTCATCTCCCCCAACCCATGACCACGACCCCAAAAGCATGACGACAAGATTGTCAGCCGTCGATTTTCAACAGGATAAGCCATGCCTCTGACCATTGCCCAGCGCCTCGATCGTCTCAAAGTTCGCATTGCCGAGTTGGCGCATTGGCGAGATCGACAAAGTGCTGCGATCGACGGCTGGACTTTCGAGGGCGAGCCGATTGGCCATCACCAGGATTGGCCGCACCGCCAGGGAGTGGTGCATTTTGCCGCGACCGCTGAAGCGCCGGAGGCGTGGCCTCTCGACAATATTCGCCTGCAGCTCGATCTCGGCGGCGAGAGCCTGATTACGCTGAGCTATCCCGATGGAGAGACGGAAACATTCGGTCTCGATCCCTATCATCAGGAATTCCCGGTGAAGGGCCGCCGCCTCTCGATCGCGACGGAAACCGTCGCCCGTTTTCCGTTCGGCGAGCCCAATCGAGCGCCCAAGCTCAACAAGGCGCGATTTATCTGGCTCGATGGTCCCGCTCATCGCCTGCATCTTCTGCTGAAGCAGGTTGCCGAGGCAATCGATGCGCTCGGCGAACATGAAGTCGTGCCGCATCTGATGGATGCCGCCGAGCATGCCTTGCGCAACCTCGATTGGCCGTCGGATACGGCGGCCTACATCTCCCGCACATCCGGCGCCGTCATGCAGCAGAAGATCTGGGAACTGCCGGAGCTTGAGGTCAATCCGGCAGGCCTCACGGAAGAGCAGAGCGCTTCGGCAGCCACGGCCTTCGAGGCTCTGACGGCGCGGTTGAGGGAGCTGCAGAAGCGCTTCCCGCCGAATGGAGAATTGCTGCTGACGGGCCATGCGCATATCGATCTCGCCTGGCTTTGGCCCTATCGCGAGACGCGGCGGAAAATGCGGCGCACCTTCAATACGGCGCTCTCGCTGATGGAGCGCTCCGACGATTTCCGCTTCAATCAATCGACCGCCCATTATTACGCGCAGATGGAAGAGGAAGACCCGGAGCTTCTCTATCGCATCAAGAAGAAGGTCGCCGAGGGAAAATGGGAAACCGTCGGCGGCATGTGGGTGGAGCCCGACACGAACATGCCGACCGGCGAAAGCCTCGTCCGTCAGGTTCTCTATGGTCAGCGTTATTTCGAAAAGACCTTCGGCACCCGCCATACGGTCTGCTGGCTGCCGGATTGCTTCGGCTTTTCAGGCGCGCTGCCGCAAATCCTGAGACAGGGCGGTATCGACAGCTTCTTCACGATCAAGGTCAACTGGAGCGAGACCAACCATATTCCCTCCGATCTCTTCTGGTGGAAGGGCCTCGACGGCAGCCGGGTGCTGACCCACACGTTCGACAATCCCATGCAGGGTTATAACGGCTTCGTACAACCCGATTGCTACGTGCCGACATGGAAGAATTTCCGCGGCAAGACGCAGCACGATACCTCGCTGCTAGCCGTCGGCTATGGCGACGGCGGCGGCGGCGTCACGCCGGAGATGGTCGAGCGCGAGGTGCAGTTGCGCGATTTCCCGGCTATCCCGCAGGCCCGCTGGGGCACCGTCAAAAGCTATTACGAGCAGGCGCACCGCACCGCAGGGGAAAAGAACCTTCCGGTGTGGGATGGCGAAATCTATCTCGAACTGCATCGTGCGACGCTGACGTCGCAAAGCGGCGTCAAGCGCAAGCATCGCCAGGCCGAACGGGCGCTGATCACCGCTGAAACCATCGCTTCACTGGCGCATATGCTCGGAGCAGACAGGCCGAAAAGCCTCGAAGCGGATTGGCGCGTGGTGCTGAAGAACGAATTTCACGACATTCTGCCAGGCTCGAGCATCCGCGAAGTCTATCAGGATGCAGAGCAGGAACTGGACGGCGTCATCGAACATGCCAAGGCCGAACAGGCGAGGGGATTACAAGTGCTGTCGGCCAAGCTGCCGAAGGGCGGGGTTGGCGATGCCCTCGTCGTCGTCAATCCGTCTCTTGCGCCGAGGCCGCTCAGCGCGACACTCTCTGACGGCACGGTCATTGCGGCCGCGGATTTCGTTGCGCCCTTATCCGTCGCGGCCTTCAACAAGGGTTCGCTCAAGCCGGCAGGCGGGCTGAAGGCAGGCCCCGACCGTCTCGAAAACGACCACCTCTCGGTCTCCATCGGCAAGGATGGGGCGGTTTCGAGCCTTCTTCACAAGGCCACGGGCCGGGAAGCGGTCGACGGCTCGGCCAACCAGCTCTGGGTCTATCCCGCCGACAAGCCGCGCAACTGGGACGCCTGGGACATCGACGCGGATTATGCCGAAAAGGCCGTCCGCCTCGATGCGCCTGACAGTATCACCCTCGTTGAAGACGGCCCGCACCGCGCGGCGATCCGCGTCGTTTACCGCTACCGGAATTCGAGCGTCACGCAGACCTATGTGCTGACGGCCAACGCCAAGCGGCTCGACATCGAAACGACGATCGACTGGCATGATCGCCGCACCCTGCTGCGAACCCTGAACCCGGTCGCCGCGCAGGCCCGCAAGGCAACCTTCGAATGCGCCTTTGGCATCGTCGAGAGGGCAACGCACACGAATACGTCCTGGGAGCAGGCGATGTTCGAGGCCGTCGCGCATCGCTTCGTCGATATCAGCGAGCCGGACTTCGGGGTCGCGCTGCTCAACAATGCCAAATACGGCCACAGCGCGCGCGGCAATGTGATCGGCATGAGCCTCGTGCGCGGGCCTATCTATCCGGATCCGCTGGCCGACGAAGGCGAGCAGAGCTTCACCTATGCGTTGATGCCGCATGAAGGCGCCTGGCATGAAGGCGGCGTTCTCGACGAGGCGATCGATCTCAACCAACCGCTCGTCTCGGCCGAAGCCAGCGGCCTCTCCGCCGGCACTTTCGCGCCACTTACGGTCACCGGCATCCCCGTCGCATTCTCCGGACTGAAGCCGGCGGAAGAGGGCGACGGCCTCATTCTGCGCCTCTATGAACCGGCCGGCCGGCGCGGCAGGCTTGCCCTCGACCTGCCTTCCGGATGGGCAGCATCGCAGCCGCTGAACATTCTCGAAGAGCCGATGGAGCGGAAGGGACCTGCCGACATCATGCCGTTCGAAGTCAGGACCTGGAAGCTGCAGAATGGCTGATGTTCCTTTCCCGGGAGATCCCGCCTCGCCGCTTCGATGCAGCGAGGCGTTGCGGGTCTAACCATAGAGCAAACCCGCTTGGTGGGACAAGCTGGACAAATGGGTCATTTGAGACTATATCAGCTCCTGTAAGAACGGAGATAGTTTAATGGCTGGTTCCCATGTGCAGCTGGATCGTGCTCGTCAGGCGCAGGTCGCCGATCGTGTTGCCGCCAAAGTCGCCGATGTGCTGAAAGCCGACGCTACATTCGAGTCCGGCTCGGTTGCCCTGTCCGCCAGAATTGCGGGAGCGGCGGCGGCGGCCATTCTCGATCTTCCCGTTAGCGTACGACGCGAACTCAGCAAGCGACAGGGCGAACTTGCCCGCCGCATTCGTGGTCTGGTGGAGACCTTCAGCGATGCACCTGATGGCGGCAAGATCGCGCTTGAAATTCCGAAGGCCGTGGAACCCTCCAGGGGCGAAGGGCTTGGGAAGATCGCTACGGCGGAGGAAGGCGAGCGACTGCTGGGCGAGCTTGCGGTTGCCCGCAAGCTCGAGGATTGGGCGGGGCCGGTTGCCGGCGCAAACGAACTCCAGCGCGAATTCGGAATTGCGCGCTCCACCCTCAATCGCTGGCAGCATGCCGGCGAGGTTATCGCGCTGCTGACAGGAACGAGGAAGCACGTCTATCCGATCGAACAATTCATCGACGGGCGTCCAGCAAAGGGCATAGGAACGATTGCCGCTCTCGTTTCCAATCAGCGGGTGGCATGGCTGTGGCTCAGCCAGCCGAATCCCATGCTGGGCGGGCGCCGGCCCATAAACCTCTTGAAACAGGATCATGCGGATGAGGTCGTCGACGCGGCCCAGACCTATTTCGCCGCGCAATGACGCTCGACAAGGCCGTCCTGCAGCGCCTCGCCGTTCGCGCCGACGTCACCGACTATGTCAGAATCATCTCGCGCGCTCACGCCGCGATGCCTCTCGGTATGGGCTTCGGCAAGACGCGGTTTTCGAGCCCGAGGGATAAGTTCCGGTTGCTCTATCTCGCTCAGGATCCCGCGACGGCGATCGCGGAGACGATCGTTCGTGACCGGTTTCAAGGCAAGGCCGAGCGATTGATACTGCGGGAAGAGTTCGACCGCTATTCGATCGCCGTTATTCGAAACCCCAATCCGCTTTTCCTGCTCGACCTGCGCTACGAAGGCGCAAACCTGCTCGGGGTCTCGACAGATGCCGTTCGAGCCAGGGCACAGACCAGCGGACGCCGGCTCAGTCAGGAAATCTACGATCGCACCAATGTCGACGGCATTCTCTACATGTCCCGGATCACCAACAAGCAGTGCGTTGCCGTCTATGATCGCGCTACGGCCAGCATTGAGGCCGACAGCCCCGCATGGGATCTCATCCGCTTGTCCGCGCTCGGCCCCATACTCGATGCCTTGCACCTCACGGTCATAGATAGGGGAATGATGTCCAATCGGTGAGAAAAGACGCGCGGCGCTGTCGTGCCTCGGCGTTCGGCCGATTTCGATCATCGCTACAAACTTGACGCCGGTCGAAAAGCGTCGGGTCGGGCGGCAACGTTCGCAACTACGAAATCCACGAAAGCGCGGACTTTGGGTGAAAGCTGGCGATTGGACGGCCAGACGAGCGAGATCGAACCGTACGGCACCATGAAGGAGGTCAGGACGGGGACCAAACTTCCGGCTCGCATATGGGGCTCTGCGACGTAGACAGGCAGATGCGCAAGGCCCAAACCGTCCCGTGCTGCCCGCAGCCCTGCGTCCGTATTGTTGAATGTAAGGCTTCTTGGGAAAATTACCCGATCGTATGGCGGGCGGAATGCCCACGGCGCGAGCCGGCCGCTGGATGGGTATTTGAAATGAATGCAGGCATGTTGGGAGAGGTCATCCGGGGTCCCCGGTCGCCCATGGCGCTTGAGATAATCGGGACTTCCGCAAACGACGAAATGCTGATCGCCAAGAGGGCGGGCAATCAATCGTGCATCGGCAAGCTCACCACTGCGCACGACGACATCCAGGCCTTCTGCCACTACGTCGATGACCTTGTCTTCGAAATCGATGTCCAGTTCGATCTCCGGAAATTGCTCGGCAAAAGTGGGTAAAATCGGCATGAGAAGGTGATGCCCGACTATATGCGGTACGCTGACGCGAAGGCGCCCCTTTGGTCGTTCCCGACTTCGCGAGATTGTGGCCTCTGCGTCGTGCATGTCATCGATGATGCGTTTGTAGCGCTCGTAGAGGACCGCTCCTTCCTCGGTCAGGCTGATACTGCGCGTCGTCCGGTTGAAGAGCCGCACGCCCAGCCGGCCTTCGAGACGCGCCACTGCCTTTCCGATCGCGGACGGCGAAACTCCGCCAACCCTAGCGGCTGCGACATAGCTCTGCTGTTCGGCGGCGTGAACGAAGGCGACAACACTTGCGAGACTGTCCACATAAGCACCCGATTGAAGATATTTTGTCCTTTATGTAAATCCAAGAGCCGCAATTGATCAATATTGCATACGAAATATCCTCTGTCTCCATGCGCAGCCAGCCAAAGGAGTGAGCGGTATGCGGGACTTTGCAAAAGAACGACCCGAGCACACGGAAAAATACATCGGAGAGAATGACCTATTTCTCGAAATATTTCATGGGCACAGCGTTCCAGGGCAGTCCGTTCGGCCGCCTTTGCTCTTTGTTCACGGCGCCTTTACCGGGAGCTGGATGTGGAGCAAATACATTCCTCATTTCATATCCGCTGGTTGGACCTCCTATTGCGTCAACCTGCGAGGCCACTACAAAAGCAGGTCGATGGATTTCACCAAAATCCTGTTTGAAGATTACCTGGAAGACATCCGGCTGGTGATCTCCGAAATCGTCGAAGAATGTGGAACTCCTCCCATCGTGATCGCTTTCAGCATGGGAGGAATCCTGAGCCAGAAACTGGCGGAAAGCGTGAAGATAGCCGGGCTGGTGCTGATCGATTCCAGCATTTGCAAGGAAGTGCATGCTGAGGCGCCCTATCGCGATCTCGCGTTGCGAATGCCCGGCCTCGTCGTGCCTGCTCCCGTGCGCGACGAGCAGATCAGTACCGACGAAACATTCGAGGATATCGAATTCCAGCGGAAGTATCTCTCCATGGAATCTGCAAAGGCATTCAGCGCATTTTCCTTTCATTTCGGGGCGGAGGGGATTTCCATCGAAGGCTGGAAGATCGCCTGTCCCAGCCTCGTCATCTGCGCCATCAACGACGAATCCGACGAACATCGAGGCCGGGCGACAGCACGTCACATCGGTAGCGAGTATCTAGGTCTCTGGGGTACGACACATACCGGTCTGCTTGTCGGGCAGAGGTATTACGAAGCCGTAAGCCGCATTATGGCCTGGTTGCCACGCTTTGATGGAAGGCAGTAAGCCAAGGCTCAGTCCTCTAACCCAAGGCTCGCCAGCAGGCGGCTGATATAGGCTTCCAATCCGCCGACCATATCGAAGCGGGTGGGATCGCGCAGCCAGAGCATCTGAAGGCCGTCCATCACCGCGATCAGCTCGGCCGCCATTGCCCTGCCATCGATCTTGCCGTCTATCGAGCCGTCGGCGACGGCCTGGTCGAAGGTGGCGGCGATGTCGTTCTGCAGCTCCGTGGCGCGATCGAGAAACCATGCCTTGGCCGGGTGATCCTTCATCAGGCTCTCGGCATTCAGGATGGCGAAGGCCCTGATGACCTCGATCATTTCGGCGTTGCGGCGGAAGACCCCGACCATGCCCTTCAGCAGGCCACGGAGGTCGGAACGGTAGGGCCCGATGAAGCTTTCGCTTTCGAGATCGCGCTTGTCCAGAATGGCAAGCAGGAGATCGACCTTGGTCGGAAAATGGTGCAGCAGGCCGGGCAGCGACAGGCCGACGTCGCGGGCGATATCGCCGATCGCAGCATTCTGGTAGCCGTCTTCGGCAAAGCGCCGCATCGCAGCCGACAGGATCTCCGCGCGGCGCACTTCGCCCTTGCGAGATCTACGCTGTCGCTTTTCCTCCTGTCCGGTCTTCGATTCGAAAAATTCTGCCATCGTCTCGTCTGCCTCTTTCTAACGCCCTCCATCCATACATTACGGGGCGCATAGTTGACATCTTAATAATACCGAGTAATCGGTAGGTTTAAGAACTGCCTGGCGCGTGGAGAAGTTGGCGTCGCCACCGGATGAATTGGCACAGGGCATGCTCGGCCAGCACGTCGCAATGCCCGAATTCCATTGAAGGGGAGGTTTGCATGATCGATTCCATTCTCGACAAGATGACGCTCGAGGAGCAGGTCTCCCTGCTATCAGGCGCCGATTTCTGGACGACTGTTCCCATCGAGCGTCTGGATGTGCCGAAGATCAAGGTGACGGACGGGCCGAATGGCGCTCGCGGCGCGGGCTCGCTGGTCGGCGGCGTCAAGGCGACCTGTTTTCCTGTCGCCATCGCGCTCGGCGCCACCTGGAATCCCGATCTCGTCGAGCGCATGGGCGTGGCGCTTGCCCACCAGGCAAAGAGCAAGGGTGCCGCCGTGCTGCTCGCGCCCACGGTGAATATCCATCGTTCCGGGCTCAACGGGCGAAATTTCGAATGTTATTCCGAGGATCCGATGCTGACCGCGGAACTCGCCGTCGCCTATATCAAGGGCGTGCAGAGCCAGGGGATCGCGGCGACGATCAAGCACTTCGCCGGCAACGAATCCGAGATCGAGCGGCAGACCATGTCTTCCGATATCGACGAGCGGACGTTGCGCGAAATCTACTTTCCGCCCTTCGAACAGGCGGTCAGGCGCGCCGGCGTAATGGCCGTCATGTCCTCCTATAATCGCCTCAACGGCACCTATACGAGCGAGCATGCGTGGCTGCTGACCAAGGTGCTGCGTGAGGAATGGGGATTCGACGGGATCGTCATGTCCGACTGGTTCGGTTCGCATTCGACGGCCGAGACGATCAATGCCGGTCTTGATCTCGAAATGCCCGGCCCGGCGCGTGATCGCGGCGAGAAGCTGGTTGCCGCCGTGCGCGAGGGCAGGGTCGAAGCGGCAACGGTGCGGGCGGCGGCGCGGCGGATCCTGCTGCTGCTCGAGCGGGTCGGTGCCTTCGAGAAGAGGCCCGACCTCACGGAGCAGGCAGTCGACCTGACGGAAGACCGGGCGCTGATCCGGCGTCTCGGCTCAGAGGGCGCAGTCCTGCTGAAGAACGACGGCATCCTGCCGCTTGCCAAGACGTCGCTCGACCGGATCGCCGTCATCGGACCCAACGCCGCGAGCGCGCGTGTCATGGGCGGCGGCAGCGCGCAGATCGCGGCGCATTATACGGTCAGTCCGCTCGAAGGCATTCGAGCCGCCCTTTCCAATGCCAACAGCGTCAGCCACGCCGTCGGCTGCCGCCACAACCGTCTGATCGAGGTGGCCAAGGGAAAGATCACCGTCGAATATTTCAGGGGGCGTGGTTGCCAGGGCACTCCGCTTCATGTCGAAACCGTCGACAAGGGTGAGTTCTTCTGGTTCGAGCTGCCGTCGGCCGAGCTCGACCCAACCGATTTCTCGGCACGGATGACGATGCAATTCGTGCCGGAGGAGAGCGGCGATCATGTCTTCGGCATGACCAACGCCGGACTGGCGCGGCTCTTCGTCGATGGCAGGCTCCAGGTTGACGGCCATGACGGCTGGACGCGCGGCGAAAACTATTTCGGCACGGCCAATGACGAACAGCGCGGCACGGTGGCGCTCGATGCGAGCCGAGCCCATGCCGTCACCGTGGAATATGATCCGCCGGTGGCAAATGGGGAGGGGATCAACCTCACGGCCATTCGCTTCGGCGTCGAAAAGCCCTTGGGCGAGGCCGATATCGAGGACGCCGTCGAGACGGCGCTAAATGCCGATGTGGCGCTTCTCTTCGTCGGCCGCGATGGCGAATGGGATACCGAGGGCTTGGACCTGCCCGACATGCGGCTTCCGGGCCGGCAGGAAGAGCTGATCGAGCGGGTCGCGGCCGTCAACGCCAACACCGTGGTCGTGCTGCAGACCGGCGGCCCGGTGGAAATGCCCTGGCTCGGTAAGGTTCGCGCCGTGTTGCAGATCTGGTATCCGGGGCAGGAGCTAGGCAATGCCGTCGCTGATGTCCTCTTCGGCGACGTCGAGCCCGGCGGACGCCTGCCGCAAACATTCCCGAAGGCGCTTGCCGACAATTCAGCCATGACGGGCGATCCAGCCGTCTATCCGGGTAAGGATGGGCATGTGCGCTATGCCGAAGGCGTGTTCGTCGGCTACCGTCACCACGATACACGCGCTGTCGAGCCGCTCTTCCCCTTCGGTTTCGGCCTTGGATATACGCGCTTCAACTGGCGCGAGCCGCGTCTGTCGGCGAGCGACATGGGTACCGAAGGCGTGACTGTCAGCATCGATCTGACCAACATCGGCGACCGGACCGGGTCGGAACTGGTCCAGCTCTATGTGCGTTCGCCAAAATCCAAGGTGGAGCGGCCGGACAAGGAACTGCGCGCCTTCGCAAAGCTTTCGCTGCTGCCCGGTGAGACAGGGACAGCCGAAATGAAGATCCTGCCGCGCGATCTCGCTTATTTCGACGTCGAGTCCGGTGCCTTCCGCACTGAGCCCGGCGACTACCAACTGGTCGTTGCGGCAAATGCCGCGGATATCAGGTTCATCATCGAACTGCCGTCACCACTCGATTACCTGCTGCCGCCATCGCAGTAAGATAGTCGCACACCGGATAGGCCGCCATGTCATCGTTGCGGTCGCATTCGATCGACAAAGGACGCGCTCGATAGGCAATAGGAGCGCGACTATCCCTCCACCAGAGATCAACGAGCTCGGATATAGCTCGTCATCCAAGGACGAAAGCGTCGGAGCTCTTTGCCGACACGGCCTGCCGTACCACCTCCGCCATCCAGAGCTTCGAGCGCGGCGATAATATCGGCATAACGAACCGGAGAGGGCACGCCAGGCGGTTGCCGCAGTTCCGGAACGGACTCTACCGCATAGAGATCTGAAGCCCACGACGCCAGGATCGCTCTCTTCTCCTGCGCGGAGATGTCGGCGGCAAGAACTTCGTTCGGAGAGGTGAAATGAAGATGGGGATGAAGAATGTGCGAGGCGGAGATCGCCTCGATAACGCCATCCGGAGGGGTCGTGCTGATGCTTTTGCCGGTCATGAACTTCTCCCAGAAAATTCCACGCAAGCGAAGAACATCTTCAGGCACCATTCGATTTAGGTGAAGGAAAACAGCGTTCAAGAGGCTTGCGGTCTGCCGGAAGCGTCGACCAAAAAATTTTTTAGATGTCCTCTTGAATCGAAAAACGCTCGAAACCAGATCATTTTCGTCGACAGCGCAAAGGCGGGTCGACCAGACCGGAGACGCGTTTTCGACGCGTCTCCATTCCATGTTGCTTTACGGAGGATATGGCTATGAGAAACGAACTTGACTTCGCACCCCTTTACCGGTCCAGCATCGGCTTCGACCGGGTCTTCAACCTCTTGAACAATGCGCAGCGGCTGCAGGCGATCGAGACCTGGCCACCCTATGACATCGTCAAGACGAGCGAAGACGACTATCGTATCCAGATGGCAGTCGCCGGTTTCGCCGAGGCCGATCTCGAAATCACCCAGGAGCGGAACGTGCTCGTGGTGAAAGGCCAGAAGGCCGAAGGGAAGGATGGCGAATATCTGCATCGCGGCATTGCCGGGCGCGCGTTTGAACGTCGCTTCGAACTGGCGGACCACGTCAGGGTCGAGAATGCGTCCCTGACGAACGGTATTCTCTCGATCGCGCTGAAGCGTGAGGTGCCGGAAGCCATGAAGCCGCGCAAGATCGCAATTGGAGACGGCTCCTTTCAGCAGGCGCCTCTTCAGATCGAAGCCGAGCGCCAGGTGGCTTAAGGAGGGCTTCTCGATGAAGTCCCGGAAAAAGCCGTTCACGGTCGAAATCAGGAAACGCCGCGGGGCAAGTGCAAAGGACGCGGGAAAGCGTGTGCTCTCGAAGCTTCTTGACAAGCTCCGCTCCGGAGCCTCGGTTCCGGTAGCGCGATCCTGAATTGAGTTGGATGCAGGAGGGCCGGCTTGGTGGCCGGCCCTTTGTCCGACGGACCACCCTACTGGCTTCGCCGCATCCCCCAAATGCTCCTACGCCACGTCGTCTTGCCGCGAATTACCTGGCTTCGTCCCCTGTTGCACAAGGGCATTCGCGAAGAGATCAGACGGCGTCGGGCTGCTTGCGGAGATTGGAGACGACGCGCCGGTTCTGCACTTTGCAGGAGCGCTCTGTGCAATCGCGGACTTCGCGCTCGTTCCCGTAACCCTTGGCCCACATCCGTTTTGCGTCCACGCCCTTTGAGATAAGATAAGCCATTGCCGCGTCGGCACGCTTCTGCGACAGCGTCTCCATGTTGGACGCGGACCCTGAATCGTCGGCGAATCCTTGCAGCTTGAGCATCCAGGTCGGGTTGTTGTTGAGCCAGCTGGCTTGTTTGTCCAACGTCGCCATGGCGACGGAATCGAGCTTGGCAGAGTCCTGTGTAAAATAGATCCGTCGGCCGACATTCAGGATAAAATCTTCCGCGCTGCCAGCCGCGACGTTTTCGAAACCAGGCGCCGGATCGTTCGTCTGGCCGGTCATTGGCACCGCCGCAGGTTCTTCGAGCGAGGCGAGTTCGGTGGTAGAGCAGGCGGCAAGCGCCAAGAGCATTGTCGCGGCGAGAAGGCGCCAGGTAAATCCGGTCGCAATAGAGATCAAGGTGAAATTCCTTATTCGACCGGGGTTGTCTGGCTGACCTGAGTGGCGCTTTCAGCCTGGTCTGCAATATGCGGCAGAACCTGCACCGCAGTGCCGATGGGGCAACGCTGGTAAAGATCGATGGCGTCTTCGTTGAACATGCGGATACAGCCGCTGGAGGCATCCTTGCCGATACTCCAAGGCTCCAGCGTGCCGTGGAATCGATAGCCGGTGTCGACGCCGTCGCGATGCAGGTACATGGCGCGGGGGCCGAGCGGATTCTTCGGTGAGCCTCCCGCCACGAATTCGGGCAGTTCGGGGTGGCGCTTGCGCATCTCCGGCGGTGGCGTCCAACGCGGCCAAAGCGATTTGGCGTCGATCGTGGCACGGCCAAACCATTTGAAGCCCTCGCGGCCGACGCCGACGCCGTAGCGGATGGCCGTCTTGTTCTCCATGATCACGTAGAGAAAATGGTGCCGCGTATCGACCACAACGGTGCCGATCGGCTCGCTGCTGAAATATTTGACGACCTGGCGGTGCCACTTCCTGTCGATCTTGGAAAAGTTGGTCCTTCGGAACGTCACGCCATTGTCGACGGTGGTGCCGTCGAAATAGGAAGACGCCGCGGCGAAGACCGGTTTCCGGACTGCACCGGCGCCAAGTAACGCCAATCCACCAAGCACAATATTTCTGCGAGTCCACGGCATCGGCAATATCCCCCTTAGAGCCAAGCAGCGAAGCGTCAGTAAATCAGATTTTTCATTTGCGACAATAGAAAAATCATCTCCACCCTAAAGGCAGAGATCGGGTCGCGGGCCTCCTGTGTCTGGTATTGCCCCATCTTGCTCTGGAATGCCGCAGCGCTTCGAATTAAAGGGCCGGGGATTCATCTCCTCTGAAGACCGGCATGTACTCTTTACGAGATGGCGCTTCCACAACCGCCTGCGAGCCGATGCTCCTCACCCGCGGCAGTTCCGTTTCTTGTGCGAATGCCTTCACAAGATCACCAAGCATCCGTCGCGCAACGCCAGGGACCACATGATGGGGCAAATGCCCGACACCTTCCAGCAATCTGACGATCGGCCTCGGATGCTTCGTGCAAAGCCAATCAATATGCCACTTCGGTGAAATCACGCGGTCCGCCATCCCGAAGAGAACGTGCAGGGGAAGATCGTCAGGCAGATCTGGAAGGCGCTCCATGTCTCGGTTGAAGGCGCGCAACTCGTCGGCCATCGTGCGGATGGTAATGGGATTGACCACGTGAGAGGCCGGCAGGCCCAAGAGATGCGAAGGCAGGGGATTGGGAAAAGAGGACGACCTCAGACCTCGATCAAGAAAGAATGCTGGCCACCGGCCGATGACGTGCTGGCGGATCAACGGCCCGACCACCGGAGCGACCGCCGATCTAAGCACAATCAATGGCTTCGAAGGCACAGGCGCGCAACATGGGGAAATGAGAAAAAGTCCGCTGACGAGGTCTGGTCTTCTTGCAGCAAGGTGTAACGCCGCTGCGCTGCCGATCGAGTGCGCCACAATCCTCACCTCCGGCAGGTCAAGAGACGCGAGAAGGCGTTCAAGCCAGAAGGACTGTCCCTCAGGTCCACGCTCAGCCGGTGCAGGCGGCGTGCTTAGTCCATAGCCAGGCCGGTCGGGTGCAATGATCCGGAAATCGCTGTTGTCGAAGGGAAGTAAAATTTCCTGCGCAAGACTGCCGCAGCCATGCAGGAGGAGGACTGGAATGCCATGTGGGTTGCCACCGTCAAGGATGTGAACATCCTGATCTTCAACGTGAATTGTTGTTCCGAGTGTCGGCTGGACTGGCTTCACTAACATGAGCCGCATAACTAAGACCGGAAGAAGAAGTTCCGGCCGGTTGCGGGACGGCGCCTACGGCATCGAGCCGTTAGGCCCAGCGCTCCCGCCTTATCTGTGCTACCATTATCGCGGTCTCGAAGCGGAAAGATCGAATGCTCCTTCAGCGTGTCAGTTTCTATGTGCTTCTGGTCCTCGTGACCATTGCGTTCGTCGCCGTCGTGTTACCGTTCTATTCGGCGATATTCTGGGCAGTCGTCCTCGCCATCATCTTCTTCCCGCTTCACGCCCGTATAGAAGCTCGGCTGGGTGGGCGGGGAAACCTTGCTGCAGCGCTGTCTGTGTTGATCTGTCTCTGCGTGGTTATCATTCCCGGGCTGATCGTCCTCAGTTCACTCGTCCAGCAGGGCAACCATCTCTACCAACGTATGGACACTGGCGAGATCGACGTCCGGAGCTTTATTCATAATCTGCAGGAAGCATTACCCTTGTTCCTCCGCGACTGGCTCCGGAGCATCGAGCTGAACGGCGTCGATACGTTTCAGGACCGCGTCTCCTCGGCATTGATGCAGGGCGGCGGTTTTTTTGCCGGACGCGCCTTGAGCCTCGGTCAGAACACCCTGCGGTTCTTCGTCACCTTCGGCGTGATGCTCTATATCCTGTTCTTCATGTTCCGGGATGGGCGCGCCCTTGCCCGCGCCATCAGAAGAGCGCTGCCTCTCAGCGATGCCCATACTCTTCGCTTCACCTCCAAATTCACTTCGGTCGTTCACGCGACCGTGCGAGGCAATATTATCATCGCCATCATCCAGGGTTCGATCGGCGGCATCGCCTTCTGGGCCCTCGGCGTCGAGCCAGCCCTGCTGTGGGGCGTACTGATGAGCTTCCTGTCGCTGCTGCCTGCGGTCGGCGCCGCATTGATCTGGGTCCCCACGGCCATTTACCTGGCCCTGGCCGGTTTTTGGGTGAAGGCGATTGTGCTGGTTGCGGTCGGCGCCCTCGTCATCGGTCTTGTCGATAATCTTCTGCGGCCGCGCCTGGTCGGCAGGGAGACCAAGCTTCCCGACTATGTTGTCCTCATTTCCACCATTGGCGGCATTTCTCTACTAGGCATCAATGGTTTCGTGATCGGGCCGCTGATAGCCGCTCTCTTCATCGCCGCTTGGGGGATATTCGTGGAGGAGGAGGGCACGTCGGATTCCTGACGATGCGGCCGGAGCAATTAACGATGGCTTCCGGAACTTTCGTCTCCCTGGCTGGTTTGATAGATTCGAACCATCATCATGTTCAATCGACGCCAACCGCAAGGTCGGTTTTCGGAGCCTATGTTACTATAGTGATCCGAGCAAGGTGCGGAAAGTGCGCCACGGACTGCCGGCAGAAGTCCAGGCCCTCTGGTCGGATGCTGATAAGCCCCGTTGAAGATGGGTCGAGGAGTGACCAGGAGGAGCGGGCATAAATGGAGCCGCCTCCTTTCGGAACGACTCTCACCGCAACGTTTGACGTTCCGCTAACCGCACAAGCAGGAGGAAAGACCATGAAAGTGTCAGAGATCATGTCGCGCGATGTAGAAATCGCTAACCCTAATCAGACGATAGCCGAAATCGCGAGATGCATGGCCGACAGGCAGATCGGCTTCCTGCCGGTCGGCGACAACGACCGGCTCGTCGGAACCATCACCGACCGCGATCTCGTCGTGCGCGGGCTTGCCGTCGGACTCGGGGGCGATGCAAAGGTGCGCGAAGTCATGTCGCGCGATGTCAAATATTGTTTCGAAGACGAAGATGTCGACGACGTGACCCGCAATATGGGGCAGGTCCAGGTCCGTCGCCTTCCCGTCGTCAATCGTGACAAACGCCTTACCGGCGTCATCTCGCTCGGCGATGCGTCCCTGGCGGACACCGCTGCGGCGGGAGCCGGGTTGAAAAAAGTGTCCCGACCGGGCGGCGCTCATGCACATTAGAGGAGGATGATTTTAGGCCTGAAGCAATCAGCATCCCGTCGTTTGAGATCATTCGTTGAGGTGGCAAGCCGACAGGTGCCCCGGTGCAATTTCCTTTTTCACCGGCGCTTCCATATGACAGCGGTCCATCGCAAACGGGCATCTCGGATGGAAGTGACAGCCTTTCGGCGGGTTTATCGGGCTGGGGAGTTCGCCAACGACGGGCTTGAACTGCCGCTTGCCGGGTTCGATGCGCGGCACCTCGGCCAAGAGTGCTTTCGTGTAAGGATGATTGGGCCGCCTGAAAACCTCCTCGACGGGCGCCTCTTCGACGATGCGGCCGAGATACATGATCGCAACGCGATCGGAAATATGTTCCACGACGCCGAGATCATGGCTGACGAACAAATAGGTCAGGTCGAGCTTGTCACGAAGTTCCATGAACAGGTTGATCACCTGGGCCTGAATGGAAACGTCGAGTGCGGCGACGCTTTCGTCACAGACGAGGAATTTCGGCTGGACGGCGAGCGCGCGCGCAATATTGACGCGCTGTCGCTGACCGCCCGAAAACTGGTGCGGGTATCGCTTTTTCATGACCGGGTCGAAACCGGCCAGCATCAAATATCTGTCGACATAGACGTCGCGTTCCGTCGAGCGGGCAAGCCCATGTGTTCGAGGCGCCTCCCAGATAAGCTCCTCGACGGTCATGCGCGGATTGAGCGCCGCCATCGGGTTCTGGAAAATCATCTGGCTGGCGAGACCGAACTGATGCTGCTCACCTTTCGACATGGCGCTTCGATCCATCCCCTTCCAGAGAATCTGGCCCTGGCTTGGCGAGGTGATCCCTGCAATGGCGCGGCCGAGCGTCGACTTCCCGCAGCCGCTTTCACCGACAAGGCCGACAACCTCTCCGGGCCGGATGCTGAGGCTGACATTATCAAGCGCGTGAACGACAGGCGCCGGTTTGGCCAGCTTGAGCTTGAGCGCAATCTTGGCGGCGAGATCGGGCTTGGCTCCGAAGCGCTGCGACACGTTCCTCGCTTCGATCAGGGGCATGGCGGTCGTGGTCATCATGCTATCTCTTTCGTTACGGGATGAATGCAGCGGAAGGAGCGATCGCCTTCCGGCATGAGCGCCGGCATGACCAGACAGCCGTCGGTTGCCCGATCACAGCGCGTACGAAAACTGCATCCCTGTGGGAGCCGGTTGATCGCCGGCGTCATGCCGCGGATCTGGTGAAGGGGCTCTCCGCGTCTGTTTTGCGAAGGAACGGAGGCGATCAGACCGGCCGTGTAGGGATGGTGAGGATCGGTCAGAACCTTGCCCACCGGTCCGGTCTCGACGAGGCGGCCGGCATACATGACGGCGATCTCGTCGGCCAATCTTGAGACGATCGCCAGATCGTGGGTGATCCAGATCACTGCCGTATTTCCCTCTTCGGTGAGCTTCTGGAATTCGGAAATAATCTGGCTCTGGATCGTCACATCAAGCGCCGTTGTCGGTTCATCGGCGATAATAAGGTCCGGCTTGTGAAGAAGCGCGATGGCAATCGCCACGCGCTGGCGCATTCCGCCGGAAAACTGATGCGGATAGGCGGCAAGCCTTTCTTCAGGGCTTGGTATTCCGACCAGCGCCAAAGCATCCCGCGCCCGCTGCCGGGCGGTATCCTTCGAGACTCGCTCGTGTGCCTGGACGGCTTCCACCATCTGCGTCCCGACCGTCAGGACAGGGTTGAGCGTCATCATCGGATCCTGGAATACCATGGCGATCCGCTTGCCGCGCAGCTGCCGCATCTCTTCGTCCGAATATTTCGCAATGTCGGCGCCGTCGAAGATGACCCTGCCGCCAACAACTCGGCCGGGCTTATCGAGGAGCCGCATGATCGAGAAGCCGGTCACCGACTTTCCGGATCCGGATTCTCCCACAAGACCAAGGACCTTGCCGCGCTCCACCGTGAACGACACATCGTTGACGGCGCAAAGGCTGGGGCGTCCCCTACCGCCGCCGAATTCGGTGACGAGATTGCTCACTTGCAGCAATGGGGTCATGACATGTTCCTCGGGTTGAGGACATCGCGCAGCCGGTCGCCGACGAGATTGATCGCCGCGATCGTGACCAGAAGGGCAATGCCGGGAAAGAAGCTGATCCAGTAAAGGCCCGTCAGAAGATACTGGTAGCCCGTCGAGATCAGCATGCCGAGCGAGGGTTCGGTCACGGATGCACCGAGACCGAGGAAGGACAAGGTTGCTTCGAGGCCGATTGCCCGGGCGATCTGCATCGTGGCGATGACGATGACCGGCGCAAGACAGTTCGGCAGCAGGTGCCTGAAGAGGATGCGCCATCCGGGCAGGCGCAGCATCCGGGCCGCCTCGATATATTCCTTCTCGCGCTCGACCAGAGCGGTGCCGCGGACCGTTCGGGCATAGGTCGCCCACTCGGCGATGATCAGTGCGATCACGACGTTGGGTACGCCCTTGCCGAGCACGGCGAGCATCATGAGCGCCATCAATATGGTGGGAAACGAGAGCTGCAGATCGACGAGCCGCATCATCGCGGTTTCCGTGCGCCCTCCCATGTAAGCGGCGAACAGTCCGGCTGAGGTTCCGATGATGGCAGCAGCGAAAGCCGACAGAACGCCCACCAGCAAGGAGGTACGCAGGCCATAGAGGATGCCGGACAGGATATCGCGGCCCTGGCTGTCGGTACCGAGGTGATAGACAAGCCCGGTCATGGATTCGGACCCCGGCGGCAGTCGTCCATCCATGATGTCGAGCTGCATCAAATCATAGGGATTTTGCGGAGAGATCCATGGCGCAAACAGCGCCAGGCAACAGATGATCACCAGCGTGAGGAAGGCGATCGCGGCTGCCGGAGAGCAGAAGAAATCCGTGACCCCTTTCGACAGACGACTGGGTTCGGGCGTTGGAGCGCTGGTGTCTTGCGTTTGTGGTTCGGCCATGGGGTCAAGCCTTTCCTTCCAGCCGGACCCGCGGATCCAGAAGGGTATAACAGATATCGATGATGAAATTGAGGACGACGAAGAGCAGCACCATCATCATAAGGTAGGCGACGATAACTGGGCGATCGAGAAGGTTGATCGAGTCGATGATGAGCTTGCCCATGCCCGGCCACGCAAAGATGCTTTCGGTGACGACCGAAAAGGCGATGAGTGAGCCGAACTCGAGCCCGATGATGGTCACCACCGGGATCATCAGGTTCTTGAGAACGTGCACGGAAATGATCCGCCGCTCTCGCAATCCCTTGGCACGGGCAAACTTCACATAGTCCTGAGGAAGGACCTCTTGCACGCCGGCGCGGGTCAGCCGAAGAATGAGCGACGTCTTGAACAGAGCCAAGTTGAAGGCGGGCAATAAAAGGTGCCTGATGCCGTCTGCGGTCAGAAACGACCATTGTACGCCAAGCAGTTCTTGCGTCGGGCCGCGGCCATTCGTCGGCAACCAGCCGAGCTCGACGGAAAACACCATGATCAGCATGAGACCGACCCAGAAGGTCGGAAGCGAGAAGCCCAGAATTGAGCCGCTCATGATGAGCTTGGAGGAAATCCGATTGGGGTAGAGCCCTGCATACAGCCCAAGCGGCAGGCCGAACAGCAGCGCGATGCCGAGAGCCGTGATCGCCAGTTCGAGCGTCGCCGGGAGACGTTCGAGGATCAGACCGAGCGCCGGCCGCCCATAAACGAAGCTGTTGCCGAAGTCCCCGTGCAGAAGTCCTTGGAGAAACAGCAGATACTGTTTCCACAGCGGCTGATCCAGACCGTAATGCGCGATGACGAGTGCCCGCTCCGCCTGATTGGCGTCCGGGTTGATGAGGATGTCGACCGGGTTGCCGATCACATTGACGCCGATGAAGACAATGATCGTCATCGCGACAACGACGAACAGCGCCTGTATCAACCGCCTGATAATGGATGTGACCATTGAACCTCTCCCTACAGCGCCGCGCATCTTTTCGAGAGCCGCAAAGGACGCTGTAATTTTGAATCTAGGCGACCGAGATCGCCATCCCGTCGCGCTGCGGATCGGCCGCGCCTTTCGAGATGCCGCCGTCAATCTTGATCGCGTGGACTGCGGCGAACGCATATGTCTGCGGCGACCGCGCCACCTGGTAGCCCTGCGCCCGCAACTCGTCTTCGACAGAGTGTCGAATGCGATTGCAGATGTCGATCGTGTTTGACACCCCTACGATCCTCGGCGCCGAGACGGCTTCGAGCACGGACATGTCGAAATCGATCATGTTCATCAGGCATTGCGCAACGGCGGGCGCGATATAGCTGCCGCCTGGCGCTCCGATGACGATGCTGGGCTCGTCGCCCCTAAAGACGATCGTCGGTGCCGCCGAGCTGGGACGCCGCTTGCCGGGCGCGATGGAGCCGGGCTTGCCCGGAAGCGGATTAAAGCGGCTCATCGTGCCATTGTACATGAAGCCGAGGCTGTCGGTGATCGCGCCCGAGGGACTGCCGAGGGTGTGGGTCATCGCGACGGCATTGCCGTCCTTGTCGATCACCGAGATGTGGGTGGTGTCGCGCTGCGAGCTATCAAGACGCGAAACACTGGCGATCTCGCCCGCCTTGATCGCGCGGGCATGGGCCTTTGCATGCTCTTTCGACAGCAGCTTCTCATAGGGCACGTCGACATAGGCGGGATCGCCCATATGCGCGTCCTTGTCGATCGTCATCCGCTTCATCGCTTCGAACAGGATGCGGACATGATCGGCGCTGCCATGCTGCAGCGAGCCGACATCGAACTGCTCCATGATATGCAGGAGTTCCAGCATCGGGAAGCCCGAGCCTGGTGGAGGCGAGGTGGCAATGCGGTGGTCGCGGTAGTCGCCCCAAACCGGCTCTACCTTCGACAATTCGTAACGCGCCAGATCCTGCTGATCGATCAAGCCGCCATTTGCCTTGAAATCGCTGGCGATCTGTTCGGCCAGTTCGCCGTGATAGAAAATGTCCGAGCCACCGCTTCGCGCGATGCGTTCGAGGGTCTCTGCCATGTCCGTGTTGACGAGCAGGTCGCCGACATTCTTGAGCGTGCCGTCATCGTGGAAATAGGTTCTCCGGCCCGTTGCAGAAAATCGCAGCTTGTCGAGCGTGTTGGCAAAACCGTCATTCGACTGGTCCTTGGCCCAATACCAATGCATATGGTTTCGGATCATGAAACCGTTACGGGCAAGGCGGATAGCCGGCTTGATGAGATCGGCCCAATCGAAGGTGCCGTAGTCGCGCAGCGCGGTCTCATAGCCCTTGAGCGAGCCGGGGGTGCAGACGGCAAGATAGCCGATATCGGAAATATTGCCTTCAAGCACATAGCCGAAGCCGTCGCGGCTCTGGTGCTTGATCTTGTCGAGCCACATGTCCGGCGCAGCCTTCAACGGCGCGCGCGCATAAAATTCGAGGACCTCGTGCACGCCCTTTTTCGGCATGTAGACATGCATGGAGCCGAAGCCGCCGATGCCGGCCATCTGCGGGTCGACCACGCCCTGGACGAAAGCACAGGCGAGTGCTGCGTCGATGGCATTACCGCCGCGTTCGAGAACTTCCGCGCCGGCTTCGACGGCCTCCGGCTGAGGCGCTACGATCGTTGCATTTCTCATTTCGCGCGCCGCTCCTCCAGCACCTTTGCCAGGAAGGCCTTGACGTGACCGAGAACCTTCATCCGGTCGTGAGAGACGCCCGGAACACGATCGAACGTCACATCGACACCTGCTTCGCGGAATGAACTCGCCAAGGCGGCAAGGCGCTCGGGCCGCGTTTTACCGGCGTCGTTTGCGCCATCCATATAGTATTTTCCACCCGGCTTATGGGTGATTTCCCAGGTCTCCAGGTCGGCATCGCCGACGATCATATGCACCGGCACCGTGGCAAGATCTTCGGGCCGGAAGGACTTGCCGAAGCGCGTCTCCAGATCCCGAATGCCGACCCACCAGTCACGCGTCGGATCCAGAAGGGTGACGGAACCCGGTGCGCCGATCGATGCCGCCCAGAGCTTTTCCGGATACAGGATTGCGAAACGGTGCACGAAGTGCCCGCCGCCGGAGAAGCCAAAGATGGCGAATTTGGACCAATCCTGGCGGTATTTGTCGGCCATCTCCGCGACCATGGCGAGGACGACCTGATCGTAGCGGATGTCGCCTTCCTCAAGAAACTTGTAGCCGGAACGCGCACCATCGCCGAGAACGCCAACCGGGAAGATCGGGCAAAGGATGGCACAGTCGTTGTAGAGCCCGAATTCGGCAAAACCGTCGCGAAAGTCGATGGCCGACGTGCGCCCGGTGCCGTGGACCGCGACCAGGAGGTCGAGCTTGCGGCCGTCTGCCGCCGTCGGCGGCACATAAAGCACCATATGGAGGCGGGGATCGGCCTGAGAGGCGAAGATGGCCGTCTGGCCATAGTCATAGATGGCCTTCGCCCGGGCGACGGCTTCGCCCGTTCCAAGTTCCTGCATGAATGTCTCCTGGGAGATGAAGAAAGGGCGGCCTGGGGCCGGCCCCATGCTGCTGTTCTTAAAACGCGTCGCATCGAATGGATCCATGCGACGCACTTCAAGTCTTTATTGGATGCGTGTCGCCCAAAACCGCTGCGCGCTTTTGGGCGCCATGCATCAGTCCGCCGGCTTCACGTCGTAAGCGAGCGTATATTTGTCGCCGCGCGGGGTGTAGGACACGGTCTTCTTTGCACCCAGCACGACGTTTTCGTAATGCATCGGGAGAAGCCAGAGGTTGTTGAAGGTCTCGGTCGACAGTTCCTCGAGAAGGGGCGCACGTGCAGCTTGATCGAGCGTCGAACTGGCCTTGGCCAGCACCTGGTCGATCTTTGGATCGGACACGCCGCCGCCATTATATCTGCCCGTCCCCTTCTTCTCGTCGCGCGTGGCGACCAGCGCAACAGTCGGATTGGTGGTTTCGCCGGTGTTCACACCCCAGGAGCCGAAATAGATGCTGTAGGTGCCCTTTGAATAGGCTTCCGAATACATCGACCAGGGCAGGACCTCGACTTTCGATTTGATGCCGATGCGCGTGAACATCTGGCCGACCGCCTGCAGAACTTCGGCATCCTTGACGTAACGGCCAGAGGGGCCATGCAGGGTCAGGCTGAAGCCATCCGGATAACCAGCCTCAGCCAGAAGCGCCTTGGCGGCAGCAGGATCATAGCCCACCTTCTCGACTTTTTCGGAATAGCCCGCATAGCCTTGGACGACGAATTGATCGGCCACTGTGCCGTTCTTCTGCATGACGCGGTCGACGATTGCCGGCCGGTTGATCGACATCAGCATTGCGCGACGCACCCGTTCATCCTTGAGCGGGTTCTTGTCGAGATCGGAGCCGTCCGCAGCCTTCACGAAAGGTGAAACATCGCGGCTGACATCGAGGCCAAGATAAACGAAGCGGGAAGACAGGCCGTTGATGAC
>NZ_VSZV01000190.1:0-11476 GCF_008919455.1 Rhizobium sp. PEPV16 | reverse complement strand
TGGCCGTTCCGCGCTCGACGGCGAAGTCCTCCTGCAGTGTGCCGCGGCTCTGCCAGAAGGCGCGCCGCGCAGCGGCAGCGGTCTCGTAGATCGGGTCGTCGGGGCCGCGCGGCACGATCGTTTGGTCATAACTGGTTTCGAGCGTGATCTTTGCCTGCATGAAGGGAAATTTCGGCTTCTTCCAGCGGATCACCACCTTGTTGAAGCGTGGCCCCCCTGAGGCATCGAGCTTTTCGACGACATTCGCGATGATGTCGAGCGGATGCCTGGAGTCCTCCGGGACATGCTTTCCCTCGGCATCGAGGTAGCCGCCCGTCCGGGAGGAGTGCCCCGCCTGCATCGTGGTGGCAGTCCAATCGCCGCTGACCGCGCCTGCCGGCGCCTTGCCGAGAGCCGGGGCAAGTTCCCGGATCGCATCGTCAATCGAATAGGATGTCACGTCGCCCCTCCGCCTTCGCCCAAAGATCGTATCCCGCGGCCGCTCGGCCGCGAGCAGAAGCTAGAGCGGAGGCGTCGCCGATCAATAGCGGCTGCATCGATCACGCGGGCGGGGTGGTGACAGCACTTTACTCGGATTGCTCTATGCGCCGCAGAGCTTTCCGAATGCGCTCATGGCGGCGGCGGCGCGCGCACGGATATTCTCGTCCGACGGTTCTGGCAGCGTGCGGTTCACCCGCCTGATCTGCAGATCGCCGACCAGCAAGCTCAGGAACCATTCGGCCGCCACACCTGCGGATGGCGCCGCCAGCGCTGTCGTTTCAAGGCCGCGGCCGATCAGCTTCTCGATCAGCGGAAGGACGCCATCGCGGCCGGCGGCGGCGATCGTCGCTCCCAGTTCGCCGCTTTCGTCGGCGGCGGCGGCGCGGTTCAGGGAGGTCGCCTTGTCGCCGAGCAGCATCGAAAGCAGGATCGGCGCGACGCGCCCGAGCGTTTCCAGGGGATCCACATCGTCCACTATCGCCGTATTGAGCGCCGCTTTTGTCGCTCTGGCATTGCTTTCGACCATCGTCTTGAAGAGGCCATTCTTGTCGCCGTACCAGCGATAGAGTGTTTCATTTGAGGCTTTCGCCGCCTTGGCGATATCGAGCATCGATGTGCTGCGATAGCCTCTCTCCTTCAGAAGCTCGTAGGCCGCCGTCTCGATCTCGGCTTGACGCCTGGTTTTCGTGTCTTCCCGCATTCCGGCCACTCGCATCGTCTTGACGATAACCGTACAATCTTATACGTCTATGTAAATGCGTACAAGACAATACGGTTTTGGAGAAAGTCGATGCGCAGCACGGTTCTGGGACTGTCGGTAACATCGGTCGTCTTCTCAGGCGCGATCTTCGGCTTCTTCTATGCCTGGGTCTGTTCGACGATGTGGGGACTTGATCGGGCCGATCCGCGGGTGGCGATCGCTGCAATGCAGGCGATGAATGCGTCGGTCCGCAACGCGGTATTTTTCCCGGCCTTCTTCCTGACGCCCGTCGTTCTCGGGCTGACTGCCGCAGCCGCGCATTTCAGCGGCCGCGGAGCGGCGGCTTTCTGGTTCTGCGCGGCGGCGGCCATCTACCTGGTTTTCGGGCTGATGCTCACATTCACGGTCAACGTGCCGATGAACGAGGCACTGGCCGCGATTGCCGTTCCTGGCGACATCGCGGCGGCGCGGGATATCTGGCGGGACTATTCGCCGCGATGGCAGGTCTGGAACCAGGCGAGGGCGCTGGCTTCCGGAATAGCCCTGGCTTTTGCAGCTCTGGGGGTGGCAAGGCTATGACGGCTTTGCCCCCGATCTCGCCGGTGACGACCTTGAACCGCCATGCCATCCGGTACGCTATCTTTTGGCGCTAACAGCGGCGGAAACAACTCAGTTGCTTCCGTCATTCGGCCGCGCTTTGGCGCTGTCGTTGGTGGTCGACGAGGCGGTTTTTCCGTCCGGTTGCTGCCCGAAATAGGTGCCGCCGAGATGTCCGCCGGCGCTGGTATTCTTCACCTGCCGTTCGGCGCGTTTCTGAAGTTGACGAACGTTGGTCTTGCTCATTTTCGGCTCCATGTTTGAGGTGGACCTCTGATCAACCGATGGCGGAGGACACTGTTCCATATTTTCTGCAGGAACCCATCGCCTCGCGGCCGGTTTATCCGCCATGAGATTCCTTGCCGTCATCATAAGGGGCCTGGCGCTCGCAGCACCTGCAGCGCACGCCTTCGCGCTCCTAAACAAGATCGGGATGGCGAAGGCGGACTATTTCATTGCGCAACAGGCCTATGCCGGATGGTGGATCGTCGGTCTCCTCTTGCCGCTGGCGCTTCTGGCGAATATCGGCAATGCCGTGGCACTCAGAGCCGACGGAACCGCCGTGATGCTGTCGGTCGCGGCAGCGGCGCTGATCGCGCTCAACCTCATCATCTTCATGGTTTTCACCCAGCCGGCGAACGCGGCGACGGAGAACTGGACCGTGCAGCCGGAAAATTGGGAAAGTCTTCGCGCCCAATGGGAATATTCGCACGCGGTCAATGCCGCAGTCACCTTGCTTGCTTTCTGCTGCGCAACGCTCGCCTCGATACGGTAAGCCGCTTTACGCGAAAGTGTTGCCGCGGGAACAGTTGATGATCTTTTCGGTTTTCCTTGTTCCAACCAAGGAGGAACAACGATGGGCATGACGACACCGAAAGACGGCGCCCCCGGCACGACCGACCAGTCACCCCGCTGGGAAGGCCCGAAAGGAAATAAACCTCGTGGCTACATGAAGGCCAAGGACGATCCGGATCGCGACCGCGACGCGCATGGCGAAAACAATCGCGACCCCGAGACCAGAGATCTCGGCGACGCGCTTAAGCAGAAGGGCGATTGACATGGCCAACCCCGAGAAAGACGCGGCAGGCCAGTTCGCCAAGTCACGGGCCGACCGGAAGAGCAGCGGCGTCGCCAGCGCCAAGCCGACCGTCATCACCGGCTCCGAGGATGCCACGGTGAACAAGAACCCGCCCGGTAAGAAGAAGCCTCAGAAGGATTGGGACATCAACTATGACCCGGCCGATATGAATGAGGGCCGCTCGCGCTAGGAAGCCGGGTCGTTATAATGCCATCGCTTCAGAAATGTCTGTTGCGCGAGTAGACGTCCACTCAAAGGCTTTTCAAGGGCACTCTGAAGCGGCCAGCAATCGAGGCCGATGCTACCCACCGAAATAAGCCGGGTGGTCGATATCGGCGAGAAGGTCGGGCTGATCCGGCTGCCAGCCGAGCAGCGCGCGGGTGCGCGCGCTCGAAGTGGGTACGTCGAAGCCGGCGAACATCGCGAACCAGCCGAAATGCTCGGCCGCTTCTTCCTTCGAGAGTGAGACGGCGGGCACATCGAGCCGCCGGCCGATGACCTCGGCGATCTGCCTGAAGGGAACTCCCTCTTCCGCGACTGCCAGGAACGGGCCGCCGACGGCGCCGCGTTCGATCGCCAGCCGATAGACGCGGGCGGCATCGAGCCGATGCACGGCCGGCCAGCGGTTCTGCCCTTCGCCGATATAGGCCGAGACGCCCTTGCGTCTGGCCAAATCGACCAGGATCGGGACGAAACCGTGGTCGCCGTGGCCATGCACCGAGGGCGGGAGTCGGACGGTGGAGGCGCGCACGCCGCGGGCGACAAGCGATACTGCGGTGATTTCGGAGGCACGGGGATAGGTTTCGGTCGAAGGCATCGGCGGGTCCTTCTCGGTGCCGATGCGGCCCGGCGCGTGGCCGAGGCCTGCCGTCACCAGCAACGGACGGCTGGAACCGCGCAGCGCTTCGCCGAGCGCTTCGATGGCGCGCCGGTCGGCGGCGCAGTTTTCGGCGAATTTCGAGAAATCATGGTTGAAGGCCGTGTGGATGACGCCGTCCGCCCCGGTCGCGCCGCGTTGCAAGCCCTCCAGGTCGTCGAGCGTGCCGCGCTGGACTTCTGCGCCTGATGCCGCCAGTTCGGCCGCTCCCTTGTCCGAGCGGGCAAGACCAAGCACGTGGTGGCCGCCGGCGATCAATTCATTGACGACGGCCGAGCCGACCCATCCGGTCGCTCCAGTGACGAATACGCGCATGTCGATGTCTCCTGATTTGAGGCGACAGATATCGGACGGGCTGATATCATGGTAAAGTAGTGATCTTATCATGGTATAAGAGCTAACAGGATGAGCGCATTCACCACCTCGGACAATCGGCTGGGCGCCTATCTCAAGGACCGCCGCACCAGGCTCGATCCCGCCGCCCTCGGCTTTGCGGCTGAGCGCCGCCGCACGCCCGGGCTTCGCCGCGAGGAGGTGGCGAGCCGCGCCAATATCAGCCCGACTTGGTACACCTGGCTGGAGCAGGGGCGCGGCGGGGCGCCGTCTGCCGACGTGCTCGACCGGATCTCTCGCGCGCTGATGCTGACGGATGTCGAGCGCGAGCATCTCTTCCTCATCGGCCTCGGCCGGCCGCCCGAGGTGCGCTACCATAGGCAAGAGGGCGTGACGCCCCGGCTGCAGAGCGTGCTCGATGCGCTTGACCCGAGCCCGGCGCTGATCCGTACCGCGATTTGGGACGTCGTCGCCTGGAACCGGGCGGCAACCGTGCTTCTGACCGACTACGGCGCGCTGCCGCCTGAGGAGCGCAACGTGCTGCGCTTCATCTTCCTCGATCCGCGCGTGCGCGCCGCCCAATACGACTGGGAAAGTGTCGCTCGCTTCGTCGTCGCCGCCTTCCGCGTGGACGCGGCTCGCGCCGGGGCCGCAGCCGAGGTCGAGCCTCTCGTCGACGAACTCTGCCGCAAGAGCCCGGAATTCCTGGCGATGTGGCGCGACAACGACGTGCGCACCCACGGCGAGGGCGCCAAGCACATCAAACACCCCATCCTCGGCCCACTCGCTTTCGAATATTCCGCCTTCCAGGTGGATGGCCGGCCGGATCTCAGCATGGTGGTGTATAACCCGGCGACGGCAGAGGATGCGGCGAAGATCAAGGGGTTGGTGGGCTGAGGCGAGGGCAATTGGTCGATCGATGATAAGCGGTCATCGCCTCAACCCGGACAAATCTGCCGTCATGCTGTGCATCGACGTACGCAAGATTCGAGTCGCGCGGATGGGGGATTTCAATGCATTCATATCGTGCTGCGGTCTTGTCGCCGCTTCGGTCTTGATGGTGCTGTCGGCGTCGGCGGCATCCGCCTGCGGCGAAACCTCCAAGCATGACAAAGCTGTAAAAAGCTAAAATACTACTCCTGCTAGAAAATTCGTTGACCGTCCCGGTCTCAGCTGCTTTTCTCCCGATAGAAGGCGAATGGATCTTGAAGGAGATATCCATGACAGTGCTTGCAAAACCTGTGGCGGTCGATGATGTCAGCAGCGCTTCCGAGAATGAGGTGATCTCGGGCAATCTGCTGGATAATGATCTGGCCGGGGGCTCCGGCAACACGTTTCTCAACTTCTTCGACGGCGAGAGGGTGCTTGCCAAGAAGGACGGGCAGGTCACCGATATCGAGGGTGAATACGGCACGTTCCACGTCAAAGCCGACGGCTCTTATACCTATACGCTGAACGAGGCCGCCAAGGCGGGCTTCGTTGACGGGATCACGCTGACGGAGACGATCGGCTACAAGATCTCCGACGGCGCCGGCAACACGGATGTCGGCCATTTCACGCTCGACATTCACGGGGTCACCAGCCCGCCGGTCGCCGTCGACGACGTCTTTTCCTTCCGCGAAGGAAGCGAGATGGCCCGCAACGTGCTTGCCAATGATCACCCGGGAGAGGCGGGCACGCTCTTCCTGCGCTCGGTCGAGGGCACCAGCATTCCTGCCGGTCAGGGGCAGACGACCGACGTGGCGGGTGAATTCGGCACCTTCCATTTCGCAGGCGATGGAAGCTTCACCTACGATCTCGATCCGGCCGTGAAGGCGGGCCTCGATGATGGCGAGCATGTCACGGAGAAACTCCAATATTACAAGGTCTCTGACGGCGCTGGTCACGCGGATGCCGGCGTGATCACCCTGACCGTCGACGGCGTGACGGACGGGAAGTCGTTGAACACCCATCATGTCGAGGCCCAGGCGGATGTAGTGCGCCCCTTCCTGGACCATTACGAACTCCAGGGGGTCGCGATCGATCCCCTAACCGGCAAGTATTACGTCAGCTCCGGCCATGGTTTCCCAGATGGTCCCATGGTGAGCATTTACGACAACGCCGCGGCATTTGAAGCCGACAACGCCAGCGGCGCCATCTCTCTCGGCGACTATGACAAGGGCGAATATGACATCGGCGGAACCTATTTTTCGGTCCGCGGCGGCGAGATCATCGGTCGAACCAACGAGGCGAGAGGCGAGGAGGACCCTTTCCCCGATCAGACCTATCTCGCAAAGTGGGATGCCGCAGACGGATCGTCCGATCAGCGGGGCGACCCGATCCCCGGCCTCATCGGCGAGAATGGGGCGGGTACGTTCGACTGGGGTGGATTCACGGCCGTCAATACGATGCAGGATTCGACCGGCATCTACGTCGTCGGCCGCATCGATGATGCCACCTGGCAGGTCTCTAAAATCGATCCCGACACGCTGAACCCGATCGAATCCAAGAACTTCGCCGCAGGCTCGCTCGGCTACGGCTTTGCCGTCGACGGCAGGTTCTTCTTCGGCGATTCCTCCAGCAGCGAGCATATCGGCACGGCATTCGACTTCGAAACCGGGGTCAAGACAACGGTCGACGTCAACATCGCCATAGCGGGAGACGACTTGATCACCAACGTGGTCTATGACTCAGCGGCGGATAAGCTCTACCTCACCAACACCGGGATCGACGAAATCTCCGTGGTGCACAATATCTCGGACGTCCTGTTCGTCTAGAGCATGATGCCGAAAAGTGTGAGCGGTTTTCGGACGACATCATGCTCTAACTATATAATGTAGAACAGGATTCAGATTTTAGGCCGACCCGGCCTAAAATCATCCTGTTCTAGCGCATCGGCCCGAAAATCGGAATCGATTTCGGAAAGCACGATGCGAGGACGAGGCGTCTCCGGCTGTCCCGGCAGCAAGAGTGGCGGGCCGTGCGGAACATGGATGGCGGCCGACGCCTTCAGCCGGCCGCGTGGACCGGTTTCGTCCGATGATCTGGAACCATGATCCCGCCGTACTGTTTAACTGGAAGGCGCGGAAGCGCCGATAACGGGGATGCCGATTGCCGGCCAACCCGGTAAAGACGATCGGCCTTTCGGTTCGCCTATGGAGGAACACGACATGCAAACGACCCGATCGAAACAACTGGCGGAGGAATACCTGCGGCTCGGTGGCAAACGGCTGGCCAAGATCGATGACAATATCGTCAAGATCCGCCACTGGGATGATGACACGCCGGAGGCCGAGGCCTTCTGGCAGAAGCACATTGAGCCGCTGGATGACAAGCGCCGCGTAGAGGTCGAAACGCACCTTCCCACGATCAACGACAGGTGATCGCGAATCAACGACCGGTGATCGCGGCGATTTCCCCGGAGCGCAGGACATTGAAGCACGACAGCGCCGCGCGTCTGAAAAGACGCGGCATGCTGCCGTGCTCGGATATGTCGCGCCGCTGCGCTTACTGCAGCGTGCGCGTCTGAACCTGCTCGGCGGCGTGAGGCGCGGATGCGGGCAGCGGGCTGCCTTCAAGGCCGGTTGCCACGACCGAGACGCGGAACTTGCCGTCGAGGCTGCGGTCGAAGATCGCGCCGACGACGATATCGGCGTCTTCCTGCACTTCGTCACGAATGCGGCTTGCCGCCTCGTCCACTTCGAACAGCGTCATATCCGAACCGCCGGAGATCGAGATCAGCACACCCCTGGCGCCGCGCATCGAGATATCGTCGAGAAGCGGGTTGGCAATCGCCGCTTCCGCCGCCTTCATCGCGCGGCTTTCACCGGAGGCTTCGCCAGTGCCCATCATGGCGCGGCCCATGCCTGCCATGACCGACTTCACGTCGGCGAAATCGAGGTTGATCAGGCCTTCCTTGACGATCAGGTCGGTAATGCAGCCGACGCCCGCATAGAGCACACGGTCGGCCGTCATGAAGGCATCGGCGAAAGTGGTTTTCGCATCGGCGATGCGGAAGAGGTTCTGATTGGGAATGACGATGACCGTATCGGCCGCCTGGCGAAGCGCCTCGATGCCGATTTCCGCCATCCGCATCCGGCGGTTGCCTTCGAAGGTAAAGGGCTTGGTGACGACGCCGACCGTCAGGATGCCGGCGGCACGCGCAGCGCGGGCGATGACAGGTGCAGCACCCGTGCCGGTTCCGCCGCCCATGCCGGCGGTGACGAAGCACATGTGCGAGCCGGCTAGGTGATCCATGATCTCATCGAGCGACTCTTCGGCCGCCGCATGGCCGACCTCCGGCAGCGAACCGGCGCCGAGACCCTCCGTCACATTGGCGCCAAGCTGGATGCGGCGCGTCGCCTTGGAGGTGGCTAGCACCTGAGCATCCGTGTTTGCGGCGACGAATTCGACGCCCGCCAGCTTTTCCGCAATCATATTGTTGATCGCATTGCCACCACCGCCGCCGACGCCGATGACTGTAATATGCGGCCGTAGTCCAGAAATGCCGCCCTTGGCGTCCGACATCGCGCTCTCCTTTGATGCTTCGTTCATGCCCACCCTCGTTTGCGGACGGCGAATCGGGCGTCAGGATACGCGAGCAACAAGGCGGAGGCGAGGCGAAAGACGTCTCGGCGGGAGCGAACCTTTTCACATGTTACTATCGTTCTCGACAGGAATGCGTCCGCGATCGCCGCTCACCGAAGCGCGGCGATGTGGTCTTCGAGGGTGATCTCTCCGCGATTGGGCTCGCGCGGCAATTCGGGGCCGTCGAGCGTCGCCTCGGTCATGCGCGTGTAGGAGCGGGCGGCGGCAGGCGAGAAGCCGAGCTTGCGAAAGCTTTCTTCCAGCCGGTCGCGCGGCGTCGTAGCCAGGCTCACGGACCTTCCTACGACGGCAGAGAAGGCTGCGACAACATCGGCGAAACTGTATCGCTGGGGTCCCTCCACATACTCGATGCCGACATCGCTGACTGGGCCCGACAGACGCGCGGCCGCCGCCTTGCCGAGATCAGTGGGAGAGACCATCGGCAAGATGAAGTCTTCGGGGAAGGCGGTGGTGATCAGACCCTTGCGCGCCGGCTCCAGCAGCATATCGAAATTGGTATAATAGTAAGCCGCCCGGTTGATCGCCGCCGGAATGCCGCTTGCCTCAGCCAGGCGCTCGAATTCATACAGCACCGATAGATCGCCGATGCCATCGCCTTGCCTGGCGCCATAGGTCGATTGCACCACGAGTTTTTCAAGGTCCGAATCCTTCAGCGCTGCGGCAATGCTTCGTGCAGTCTTCAGCTCTTCGGCGTTCGTATCGGTGCCGGGATGTGCCGGCGGGTTGAGGAGAAAGGCGCGTCGGCCTCTCTGAAAGAGAGCCCTCAGTGCCGCGCTATCCAAGACATCAAGCACCACGGCCTCGACATTGCCACCGTCGACCGCGCTCGCCTTCTGCTCACTGTGGACGAGCGCTAATATCTTCTCGCCCGCGGGCCTCAGCGCTTCGATGACACGGGAACCGACATTTCCCGCTGCACCCAGAACGATGTACATGATTTCCACCCGGCAGTTGTTTCGCTGCAAAACGAAGTCTCGGTGCCGATGGTTCCTGTCAGGTGGCGTAAAGCTGTCTTCAGCCGCCTGCCGACACATTTGGTGAAAGCTGACCGAGTGCATGGCCCCTGGCGCGCCGATTTCGTCCACAAGCCGTAACGGGGTGAACCAAAGCCTCAGCGCGGTGTTTATAGACGTGCCCCATACTCCGAAAGGAACGATCCCCATGCAAAGACTTCTTTTATCAGGCCTTGCCCTTGCAGCACTTGCCGGCACCGCCTTCGCCCAACAGCCGCCCGCTCCGCCATCCGCCGGGACGCCGCCCGTGGTGGGCGATCCGGCGTCACCGCCGCCTCCGCCACCGAACCCGTCTGCCTCTGATGACGACGAGCGAATGATGGGCGAGCCGGATGCAAGGCCGGGAGATCGCCCCGATTACCGCTGGCATGGTCGGAGAGGCGACATGGGCTTCCGTGGTTTCCGCGGTCATCGCCCGCCGCCGCCGTCCAAAGCAGCCCATTCCGCATTGAGGACCGGAACACCCGGATTGATCTCAAATGCGCCGAGGACGAACCGATGAAGGCCTGCGCCGATCTGCTGCTGCAGGTCATGGATCGCCTGCAGGGCCAGGACTAACCTTGATAATCCGCGCTGGAGGCGGATGCCACACGATGATGCAACCGCCCGAACCTCACGGGCGGTGTTGCGGGTCTCGAAGGCGGTGACACCGCCGTCGAAGTCAAACGCCGCCCGTAGACCTCAAGGAATGATGCCGCCGCCCGAATTGCTCGATCCCCCGCATTCGGATTTACCGTCAGCGGCAGACGGGCTAACGGGCATTGGTCCTCGGCTCAGCGCGTGACGCGGGCTGCCGATGTTTCCGAGTAGCGGTCGCCGTGGATCTCGATGCCTGAGAAGACCGCGTCGATCTCGGCCAGTTCTGCCGATGTGAAGGCGATGTCGGCGGCGGCGATGTTTTCTTCCAGCCGGTGCAGCTTGGTGGTGCCGGGAATGGGGACGATCCAGGGCTTGCGCGCCATCAGCCAGGCGATGGCGATCTGGGCTGCGGTCGCATTTCTGCGGGCGGCAATCGCTTCGATCGCATCGACCACCGGCTGGTTCGCTTTGCGGTTTTCGGCCGAGAGGCGCGGATTGGTCTTGCGGTGGTCGTTGCCGCCTTCGAAACTGGTGTTCTCGTCCATCTTGCCGGCCAAAAATCCGCGGCCGAGCGGGCTATAGGGCACGAAGCCGATGCCGAGTTCTTCGACGACGGGCAGGATTTCCTTTTCCGGGTTGCGCCACCAGAGCGAATATTCGCTTTGCAACACTGTGACCGGCTGGACGGCATGGGCGCGGCGGATGGCTTCGACGCCCGCTTCTGACAGGCCGAAATGCAGCACTTTGCCGGCGTCGATCAGATCCTTGACCGTGCCGGCCACCTCTTCGATCGGCACGTCAGGGTCGACCCGATGCTGGTAGAAGATATCGATGCGATCGGTGCGAAGCCGCTTGAGGGCTTCTTCGACGACCACACGGATGCGTTCCGGCCGGCTATCCAGGCCGACTTCCGGCCGGCCATCCCTAAAACCGAATTTCGTCGCGATCACCACCTCATCACGGATCGGCGCCAGCGCCTCGCCGACGAGATCCTCGTTGGTGAACGGCCCGTAGGCTTCGGCAGTGTCGAAGAAGGTGACACCCCGGTCGTGGGCCGCCCGCAGGAGCGCGACGGCATCACCACGCTCCATCGCCGGCCCACGATGGTAGTTCAGCCCCATGCAGCCGAAGCCGATCGCCGATACGTCAGGGCCTCTTTGGCCGAGCTTGCGCTTGATCATTTCAAGTCCTCCTTCCCAGGTTTGATCCTAAGATAGGGCAAAGCCCGGCGG
>NZ_VSZV01000110.1:2077-4974 GCF_008919455.1 Rhizobium sp. PEPV16 | reverse complement strand
GCTGAAAAACGTCATCGGCTTCAACGACGAGAAGGTCGGCAATTTCCAGGCGCAAATATCACTGCGCGGCGACAAGCTGCAGGCGCTCAATTTTTCCGCCGTGACCGACAGCGGCGAGGCTGTGGTCAGCCAGATGAAGGACGGCGGCGTCATCAACATCACCAGCGGCGATGCCGGCGCGGTATCGCGTTTCGCCGATCTCTACCAGCACATGCAGGGCGGCCTGCTCAATCTGGCGATCCGGCTGGGGGCGGAAGGCGGCTGGGACGGCTCGCTCGACGTGCGCCGCTTCGCGATCGTCAACGAACAACGCCTGCGCTCGATCGTCTCGACACCGGTCGGAAATGAGCAGCGCAGCCTCAACGAAGCGGTCAAGCGCGACATCGATACCTCGTCGCAGCGCTTCCAGCGCGGCTTTGCCCGTGTCGTCTCGCGCAATGGCATGGTCGGCATCGAGAACGGCGTGCTGCGCGGCGACCAGATCGGCGCGACCTTCCAGGGCATCGTGCGCGACCGCAAGGGCAACATGGACATGACGGGCACCTTCATGCCCGCCTATGGCCTCAACCGCCTCTTCGCCGAACTGCCGCTGATCGGGGTCATCCTCGGCAATGGCAGCGACCGCGGCCTGATCGGCATCACCTTCAAGCTGACCGGCAAGTTCGACCAGCCGAACCTGCAGATCAACCCGCTGTCGATCATCGCGCCGGGCGTCTTCCGGCAGATTTTTGAGTTCCAGTAGCAGGGAAAGCGCGAACGCGAATATGGACGGCCATGTGATCTCCTTAGGACTTAAATCTCCTTCCGCCTGAGGAGATAATCGAGTCCGCCGACCCGATACCAGCGATAGCCGTATGCATCGAGCATGACGGTATGAAATCCTTTCTCGTCTGCCTCGCTGCTCGCGCCATCGGCGATATCGATCAATTGCCGCCCGTCTTCGCCGATCTCGGGATCGAAGGTCACCTCCGCCGGCTGCGCATGCAGATTGTGCAGGATCAATACCGAATTGCCGCGCCAGTCATAACGAAGCGCCAGCACGCCGTCATTCCCGGTGTCGATCACGGAAAAATCGCCCCAGCCGATTTCAGGGGCTTCCTTGCGCATCCGGATCATCCGCTCGGTCCAGTTCAGCAACGAGTTGGGATCGCGCCGCTGTTCGGCGACATTGACATGCTGGAAACCGTAGGGACCATCCTTGATAACGGGTGAGATGGGCTTTTTACTTTTGGTGAACCCGCCTTCCGGTTCCGTCGACCATTGCATCGGCGTGCGTGCGCAATTGCGCTCCGGCAGGCCTAGATCGTCGCCCATGCCGATTTCGTCGCCGTAGCGGATGACGGGCGTTCCTGGCAGCGAAAACAGCAGGCTGTAGGCCATTTCGATCCTGCGGTGGTCGCCGCCGAGCATGGGCGCGAGGCGACGACGAATGCCCCTGTCGTAAAGCTGCATGTCCTTTTCAGGCCCGAAGGCGGCAAATACCGCGCCGCGTTGCTTTTCCGTCAGCCGGCCGAGATCCAGTTCATCATGGTTGCGGAGGAAGAGGCCCCATTGTGCGGTCGCCGGGCGCGGTTTCGTCGCCTCCATGGCCTTCTTGAGCGGCCGCGTATCGGCGCTGGCGAAAGCGTAAAACAGCGCCTGATTGACCTGGAAATTGAACATCATCTGCATGCGGTCGCCATCATCGCCGAAATATTCGAAATTGTCCTTCGGCAGGATATTGGCTTCTGCCAGGATGATGGAATCGCCCAGGCGCCACTGCAGGAATTCGCGGAATTTCCTCAGCATATCGAACTGTTCGACAGGCTTGGTAACGTCGGCGCCTTTCGTTGCGATGATGAAGGGGGCGGCATCCATCCTGAATCCGGAGACGCCGAGCTGGATCCAGAAGCCCATGATCTTGAGGATCTCCGCCTGCACCTCGGGGTTCGACGTATTGAGATCGGGCTGGTGATCGTAAAAACGGTGAAAATAATAGGCCTTCGCCTTGTCGTCATAGGTCCAGGTCGTCTTCTGGACCCCAGGGAAGACCATGCCCTGATCGGCATTATCAGGCTTTTTCTCCGACCAGACGTACCAGTCGCGATAGCGTGAGCGTGGATCGCTCCTGGCGGCCTGGAACCAGGGATGGTCGCTGGATGTATGATTGATCACCAGATCGATCAGCACCCGGATACCGCGCTGCTTGGCGCCGTGGGTGAATTCGACGAAATCGCCGAGCGAACCATAGCGCGGGTCGACATTGTAATAATCGGAGACGTCGTAACCGTCGTCGCGACCGGGCGATGCCTGAAACGGCATGAGCCAGATCGCTGTCACGCCAAGGCCGGAGAGATAATCGAGGCGCCGCATCAGACCCTGAAATCACCGACGCCGTCACCGTTCGCATCCATGAAGGTCTCGACGGACAGGCAATAGATGACAGCGTTCTTATACCAGAGGTCGTTGATCATGCCGGGCTCCAATCCAATCTGGTCGCAAATCCCGGCGGGCGGAAAAGGTTCCGATAAAGCATTCGCTATGTGGGTCGCTAGGCTTCGCAGTAGAAAATGCGCCGGCTCCTCCTCGAGAAAACCGATTCCAAGCCAGGCTGACAAATCCGGCGGTGATGCTTTGCCTATTTTAGGAAAATCTGATGTACTATAATGTCCCGGCCACGAAGCAAAAGGCCGGTGCAGTGTCGGAGGATGCGATGCAGTGCACTCGGACAGTTTCGTTTGTATCGGCTGCGATGATGGCCGTCACTGTTGACGGCGCTTCGCTTGCTGCGGAAAAGAGCGGGCGGCTTAACTCGCAGGAGGCGGTCATCCGTTCCAAGCACGTCCTAACGGTTCCTCTGGACGCGATGATGACGCCGCCGATCTTCTCGATCAGCTGGTGGTCGCGGGTGAAGCCCG
>NZ_VSZV01000110.1:0-2015 GCF_008919455.1 Rhizobium sp. PEPV16 | reverse complement strand
GATGCCGTCGGCGGTGCTTTCGCCGCTGCCGATCATCTTGCGTTCGTCGCTCACCGCCTCGTCGTTGATGCGGACCGCGCCGCCCTGAACGTGACGGCGGGCTTCGCCATTCGACGAGGCAAGGCCGGCACGAACGATCAGCGACAGCAGGCCGATGCCGGCATCGAGCTCGGAGGCGGGCACATCGACCGACGGCAGATTTTCCGACAGGCCGCCTTCCTCGAAGGTCTTGCGCGCGGTTTCAGCGGCCTGCTCGGCGGCCTCGCGGCCGTGCAGGATCGCCGTCACCTCGGTCGCAAGGATCTTCTTGACCTCGTTGATCTCCGAACCGCCGAGTGCGGAAAGCCGGGCGATTTCATCCATCGGCAGCGTGGTGTAGAGCTTCAGGAAGCGCGAGACGTCGGCATCCTCGGTGTTGCGCCAATACTGCCAGAAATCATAGGCCGAGAGCATGTCGGCGTTCAGCCAGATAGCGCCCGTCGCCGACTTGCCCATCTTGGCGCCCGACGAAGTCGTCAGCAGCGGTGATGTCAGCGCATAGAGCTGCTGTGTCCCCATGCGGTGACCGAGATCGATACCGTTGACGATATTGCCCCACTGGTCCGAACCGCCCATCTGCAGGCGGCAATCGTAGCGCTTGGCAAGCTCGACGAAGTCGTAGGCCTGGAGGATCATGTAGTTGAATTCCAGGAAGGACAGGGACTGTTCGCGGTCGAGACGCGTCTTGACGCTGTCGAAGGACAGCATGCGGTTGACCGAGAAGTGCTTGCCGACATCGCGTAGGAATTCGAGGTAGTTCAACGAGCGCAGCCATTCTGCATTGTTGATCATCAGCGCGTCCTTGGGACCGTCGCCGTAGTTCAGGTAATTGGAGAAGACGCGCTTGATCGAGGCGATGTTGCCTTCGATCGTATCCACGGTCATGAGCTGGCGCGCCTCTTCCTTGAAGGAGGGATCGCCGACCATGCCGGTGCCGCCGCCCATCAGCGAGATGGCGCGATGACCGGTCTTCTGCATCCAGTGCAGCATCATGATCTGGATCAGCGAACCGGCATGCAGGCTGGGCGCGGTCGGATCGAAGCCGATATAGGCCGTCACGGTTTCCTTGGCGAACAGGTCGTCGAGGCCGCTTTCATCGGAGATCTGATGAATGAAGCCGCGCTCTTTCAGCGTGCGGAGGAAATCGGACTTGAACTCGGACATGGGTTTCGTCTCTTGGTGTCTGCTCCGCACCCCATGGGGGCTTGGCGCAAGTTCGTTGTTGTTGATCTGTCGCGGCGCGTTTAGCACTGTTTTTGTAAAAGTGCATCCGGGAATCGCATGGGAGGCAAGCCTCATGGATGTCATCAGGACCGCGATCGGGCTGATGAGCGGCACGTCGATGGACGGAATCGACGTCGCGTTGATCAGGACCGACGGCCGCGGTTTCATCGAGCGCGGGCCGTTCATGGGCGTGCCCTATGATGCGGATTTTCGCGGGCAGCTCAAACGGGCGCTGGAACTGTCGCGTCCACTCAGTGAGAGAAGCCAGCGTCCGGCTGAGCTTCGCGATATCGAGCTTGAACTGACGGTGCGGCATGCAATTGCCGTTACGGCATTCATGGAGCGTTTCGGGCTCGCGGCCGATGCCGTCGATGTTCTCGGCTTCCATGGTCAGACAGTGCTTCATCGCCCTGGCGAGGGATTGACGATCCAGATCGGCGATGGGCAGGAACTTGCGAAGAGAACCGGCATATCGGTGGTCTACGACATGCGCGCCAACGACATGGTTCATGGCGGGCAGGGCGCGCCGCTGGTGCCGGCCTATCACGCAGCACTTGCGGGAAAATTCCGGCAGGCGGGACAGGCGGTGTGCTTCGTCAATATCGGCGGCATCTCCAATCTGACCTTTATCGGCACGGACGGACGGATATCGGCGTTCGACAGCGGTCCGGGCAATACGCTGATCGACCAGTGGGTGGAGATGCAGACCGGCAAAACCTATGACCCTGGTGGTGAGATCGGCGGGCGAGGAA
>NZ_VSZV01000051.1:0-1809 GCF_008919455.1 Rhizobium sp. PEPV16 | reverse complement strand
CCTCGGGAGATATCGCATTGGCATCGGGAAAACGAAAAGAGATGGCTCTCCTGGCGGCCCGCGCCGGCCGCTACCGCGAATATGCACCGCCGCCGACGCTGCGGCGCCATTTCAGCCGCCTCTGGTCTCATGCGTTCCATAACGGACCGCCGGCAATGGTGGCGATCGTGCCGGATGGCTATTGCGATCTCCTCTGGATCGACGGCCGGCTGGTCGTCGCCGGCCCCGACAGGACGGCGGCCTTTCCCGTCATCCAGCCGGGCGCGACCGTCATAGGCGCACGTTTTGCGCCTGGCGCTGCCGCCGCCGACGGCGGCCGCCCGGCATCCGGCCTGCTCGACCGGCTCGGCATGAGCGAAAGGCAGCTGCGCCGTCGCTGCCACCATTATTTCGGCTAGGGCGCAAAGACGCTGGAACGGATCCGCCGGTTCCAGCGTTTCCTCGACCTCTGCCGCAAGTCGGGCACGATGCCGCTTGCCCGCCTTGCGCTCGAAGCGGGCTTTGCCGACCAGTCCCACATGACGCGGGAGGTCGGCGAGCTTTCGACGCTGACGCCCGCCGTCATTTTCGATCAGCTCGGCATGCGGAAAAGAGGCGACTGACCGTTTTGTTCAAGACGCTGTCGGCCGGTTTGTTATTCTGACGAAACCAAATGACAGGGACCTGCAAGCCATGACGACCATGCCCGCGAAAATCATCCACCGGTCGATCGAGCGCGATTGGCGCGACGTCTATGAATTCGCCGGCAAGCCGGAGAACATGCCGCTCTGGGCCTCCGGCCTTGCGACCGGGCTCGATCCTGATGGTGCCGACTGGATCGCCGATGGCGCTCTTGGAAAAATCAGGGTGAGCTTCGTGCCTGCCAATGAATTCGGCGTGATCGACCATACGGTGACGATCGAATCCGGCCTCAGGGTCTATAATGCCCTGCGCATCGTGCCGAACGGCGATGGCTGCGAGGTCATGTTCACGCTGCTGCGTCTGCCCGGCATGACCGACGTGCAGTTTTCCGCCGATGCCGCCCATGTCGAGAAAGATCTCGCCATGCTGAAAGCCCTGATGGAGAGATAGATGGCCGAGAAGACAGAAAACAACGACCGCCGCATCGACTATGTCGAATTCAACGTCGCCGACATCGCTGCCGCCAAAGCCTTTTACGGCTCGGCCTTCGGCTGGCGTTTCACCGATTACGGCCCCAATTATTGCGAATTCGACGACGGCCGGCTGAAGGGCGGCTTTACCGATTTCGGACCGGTGCGGACAGGCGGCGGCCCGCTGGTCGTCGTCTATGCCAATGATCTGGAAGAAGTGCTGACCTCAGTCGAAAGAGCTGGCGGCACGATCTGCCGGCCGATCACCGATTTTCCCGGCGGCCGTCGCTTCCACTTCCTCGACCGCGATGGTTATGAGCTCGCCGTCTGGGCGACTGCTTAACCAGGCTACCCAAGCCTATTGATCAGGCAGCCTGCGACAGCCGATCGAGATCTTCCATGACGAGCAGGGCGCCGATCACCGTGCCGCCCGCATCGCGCAGCGGCGACATGCGACAGCGCACCTGCCGCGACCCGCCGCTGCCGTCCGAGCGCTCATAGGTATAGTCGATCTGGTCGCCGGCAAAACAGGCGTCGAGCTTGGGCTTGGCGCATTCGGCAAACCGCTCCTCGCCGATGAATTCGGAAAGGTGGCGGCCGATGAGTTCCATCGGCTTCCTGTTGAGATGGGCGCTGTTGGCTGGATTGGAATAGAGGTAGCGATAGTCCCTTGTCAGCACCGCCACGCGATCCGGCAGGCTTTCGAGGATCACCGCGT
>NZ_VSZV01000351.1:95228-116634 GCF_008919455.1 Rhizobium sp. PEPV16 | reverse complement strand
CCCCAAAGGGAAACGAGTGGAGTTGGGAGCTGAAATGGGATGGTTATCGCCTTGCCGTTCATATCGAGCCGCAAGGGATCAGGATCCTCACCCGTGGCGGCCATGACTGGACGCACCGGTTTCCGGCCATAGAGCAAGCGGCCCGAGCGCTCGGGCCGGCGACGATGATCATCGATGGGGAAGCCGTCGTGCTCGACGATGAGGGGCGGCCGGATTTTGGTCTGCTGCAGCAATCGCTGGGCGCATCCGGCAAACAAGCTGGCAACCGCGCCTCCGACGCTGTCCTCTATGCTTTCGATCTTGTCCATCTGGACGGGCACGATCTGCGCGGTGTCGAATACCGGTCCCGCCGACACCTTCTCGAGGATACATTAAACGGCCCAAGGAATGACCAGGTCGGCGCCGTCAGGCTATCGGAAACACTCGATGCCGAACCAGCCGTCCTGCTTCAGCATATCTGCCGCCTCGGCCTGGAAGGCATCGTCGGCAAACACCTCGACCGGCCATATCGTTCGGGCCGGACCGGGGACTGGGTGAAGATCAAATGCGTCCAGAGCGAGGCCTTCTTCATTGTCGGCTATGAGAGGTCGGCAGCGTCCCCTGCTGGCTTCGGCTCTTTGGTGCTCGCTGCGTATCGTGGTGATGATCTCGTCCACGTCGGAAGTGTCGGCACGGGCTTCAGGCAAGCCGAGGCCATGAGGTTGCGGAAGATGCTGGACACGCTGCGCTGGAAGCGAAAGCAGCCGCCCCTGCCCTATTCCGGAAGTGGCGATGTCATCTGGGTCGAACCGACACTGATCGCCGAGATCGAGTTTCGCGCCTGGTCGACAGACGGGAAACTCCGCCATCCGTCCTACAAAGGCTTGCGAGAACGCCAGGATAATGCCGACGTCTTCCGGCTCGACTAGCGAAATCAGCGCCATCCGCTAGATTGTCCACCATTCGAGCTCAAGCGGAGTAGATGGCCTGCAATGTGCAATCTTTATCGCATGGAAGACAAGGACTGGGTCTCAATGTGGGCCCAGGACGCCGAAAGCCTGATCAACCTGATGCCGGCCTACCAGATGAACCCCGATCAGATGGGGCCGATCGTCCGCAACACCGCCGACGGAAAGAAGCAACTGGTCCATGCGCGCTGGGGACTGCCCTCGCCGCGCTTTGCGCTTGAGAAGGCGGCCAAAGCCAAGGCCGAAAAACTTGCGGCCAAGGGCAAGCCGTTCGATCTCGAAGAACTGATCCGCATGGAGGCCGATCGCGGCACGACCAATGTGCGCAAACTCAATTTCCCGCACTGGACGCGATGGTTCGGTGTCGAAAATAGGTGTTTGGTCCCGGTGACCAGTTTTGCCGAACCGGATCCGGCGGGCAAACAGGAAGGTGGCAATGTGCCCAATGCCTGGTTTGCCCGGGACGAGGCGAAGTCGCTGATGTTCTTTGCCGGCATCCATGTGCCGCACTGGGAAAGTGTCCGCAAGGTCCGGGACGGGCTCACCACCGATGATCTCTATGGTTTTCTGACCACGGATCCCAACGATCTCGTTAAGCCGATCCATGAGAAGGCGATGCCGGTGCTGCTGCAGACGAAGGAAGAGACCGACACCTGGATGCGGGCGCCCTGGGATGAAGCCAAGGAGCTGGCCCGTCCATTACCCAATGACGCGCTGATCATTTCCTCGCGCGAACCGTACGGATCGACGATCGTGTCGAAGTCCGGAGAGCCGGTGGAACAGGGCAGTCTGCTTTGACGCCTGAATTCAGGGCTTGAATGTATCGGAAAACGAAAAAGCCTGCCGCGGGAGGAGGTGCGGCAGGCTTTTCGAAAGAATTGAACAACGGCTGGGAGGAGGAGTGCCGCTGTTCCGTCAGGCGCCCCTGGGAGGAGGAGTGGGTCGCCTGAAACACGAAGCTCTGCGGGAGGAGGTGCATGGCTTCGCTGATCAAAGGATATCAGAGGCTGCCCCGACCGCCAGCGCTCATATCGCAGTGCAGCCATGCGCATGTTGCAATGCAATATGAACCCTGTGCTGAATTTTCGACCATTATGGGCGAGACGCAGCTTTCTCCATGCTCGAAACCGAGGACGAACTCGATCACCCTGGCGGAGGACATTTCGCACGGATTCAGCATCCACCCTGATCCAGCAATCTATAGAGGTTGTAGCTGACGATATCTGTTTCGCTGCCGCCACACCTTGATCGCGGAGATCACGATGATCACAGCGAGGGTAGGCAGTAGCACGACAGTCGGGACGATGCCGAGAAGCCGTCCGCCGATAAACGCGCCGAGGATCGATCCAAGCGCCATGACGAGCAGGAACGTCCGATTGCTTCGGATAACGGCGAAGCTTTGGTCACGGCTATAGCGGGTAAAGCCGACGACCATGGTCGGCAGGCTCACCGCAAGAGAGAGACTTCCGGCAAGCTTGATGTCCGCTCCGAACAGAAGGATGAGGGTTGGAATTAGAAGTTCGCCACCAGCGACACCCAGCAAGGATGCGACGATGCCGATGATGAGGCCCGCGATCACGCCTGCTATGATCTGCGCAGTCCCGGTGACAAGGGGCGAACCTGCTGCGATGTCGTGACCGAACACCAGCACGACCGCGATCATGAGCAGCAGAACCGCAATCACCTTGTAGAGCGTCTCGGACTTCAATCGCGTTGCCCAACCCGCTCCGAGCCAGGCACCAGCCAGGCTCCCGGCCAGAAGGTTGACGATGATCGGCCAGTGCGCCGCAATCTGGTCAAAGGGGACAGTCGCCGCTCGAAATGGCAGTGCGAAAGCGACGACGACCAGGCTCATGGCCTTGTTGAGGATCACCGCTTCCAACGCGGCGAAGCCGAACGGGCCGATCAGGAGAGGCAGACGGAACTCAGCGCCACCAAGCCCGATCAAGCCACCGAGCATCCCGATTAGACCGCCGCCGAGAAATGCTCCCGTGTTACGCTTCATCGTCATCCGCTTTCATGATGTGGATGGCCTCGGGCAAAAGCGCTACCTCGATGTCCGATCCGGTCGCCAGGGCATTGCGCCGTGCATATTGCGCTGGAATCGTCAGTGAGAGCCTCGGTTCGTCGCGGCCATCCAGGACAACTGCAACGACGGTGCTTTCGCTCAGCGTCACGAGTTCAACGATCCGCCCGGAAAAGAAATTCCCGACAGCAGGCTTTGTGGCTTCCGGCCGCAGCAGCACGACCTGCGTCGACGGCAGACCCCAGAGAACACGCTCGCCCTCCTCAAAGCCGCTATGGAAAGGCGCGATGAGGTGGCGTCCCTGCCAGTCAAGCATGGTCGAATCATCTGCTTGCCGAGCGACCACGCCGCCGAACATGTTCCTGAGATCGACCAGGCGGGCAGCCCTCCCGCTGACTGGCCGTGCCAGCACATCCGACGGCTTGCCGGTCTGCAGAATGCGCCCGTGATCAAGAAGCGCCATACGATCTGCAAGCCGCGCCGCTTCGTCGAAGTCGTGCGTGACAAGTACAATCGGGATCGCGAGGTTGCGGCGCAGGTCGGCAAGCTCATGATAAAGCCTTTGACGGGTCGCCTTGTCCACGGCGGAAAAAGGCTCGTCGAGGAGGAGGACTTTGGGGTCGCGAGCAAGCGCTCTTGCGACCGCGACCCTTTGTTGCTGGCCACCCGATAGCTGATGCGGCATCCGCTTCTCCAACCCATCCAGGTGGACGAGCCGCATGAGGTGGCGGGCACGCTCCTCTCGTTCGGCCCTGGGGCGATGTCCTATGGCAGCGACGATGTTGGAGAGCGCCGACATATGCGGAAACAGGGCGTAGTTCTGGAAGACGAGGCCGACTGCCCTGCGATGAGGCGGCAGAAAAACGCCCACTTCCTGATCGGCCCAGGTCTCTCCGTTGCAGCGGACGACCGAGCCCATCGGACTATAGAGCCCGGCGATAGTTCTCAGGAGTGTCGTTTTGCCGCTTCCTGACGGCCCGACCAGTGCGAGCAGTTCGCCAGGCCCGACCTCCACCTGCACATCCAGAGGGATCGGTTCGACTTGCCTGACGGAAAGAGAGAGTGCCGCATGGCTCATCGGCTGCGGTCCAGCCTGTTCGACAGGGCGTAGGTGATGCCGAGCGCTACGAGCGAGAGCGCAAGCAGGAGGGCCGACATCAGACCGGCCGCCTGATTGTCGAACGCCTGCACCCGGTCGTAGATCGCAATCGCCACCGTCTTGGTCTCGCCAGGGATCGAGCCGCCGACCATCAGTACCACGCCGAACTCTCCAAGCGTATGCGCGAAAGTGAGGACCAATCCGGTGACGATTCCGGGCCAGGCAAGCGGTAGGTCGATCTTCAAGAGAACCTGAAAGGGCGACATGCCTGACACGGCCGCCGCTTCGCGGATCGCAGACGGAATGGCCTCGAACGCCCGCTGCATCGGCTGCACCGCGAAGGGCAGGTTGATGATGACGGAGGCAACGAGCAGTCCCTCAAAGGTGAATACCAGCCCGTGACCGAAGAGGGCCTGATAAGCCTGCCCGAGCGGCGATGCGCCTCCAAACGTCACGAGGAGGTAATAGCCGATCACCGTCGGCGGCAGCACCAGCGGAAGGGTAAGGGCGGCTTCCGCAAACCCCTTGCCGCGAAATCGACCATAGGCGATCAGCCGCCCGAGCAGGATTCCGAGCGGCAGGAGCACGAGAACGGTCAGCGCCCCGAGGCGAAGCGAAAGCTGAAGCGCTATCCAATCCATGGTTCGTCTCAGGACTGCTCGCCGGGCAGAACAAAGCCATATTTGCGGAAGATAGCCCGCGCGGCAGGCTTCTGCATATAATCGTAGAAGGCCTTCGCAGTCTCGCCCGCCCCGTTGATCAGCACCATGCGCTGGCGAAGCGGTTCATGCCAGTCGGCGGGCAGCAGTGTATAGGTGCCGAGTTTACTGATCGCGGGAGAGAGCGCCAACGAGTAGGCGAAGATGCCCCCTTGCGTTGAACCGGACGTCGCAAACTGCGCAGCTTGTGAGACGTTCTCGCCGAGAACCAGCTTCAGTTCTATTGCCTTCCAAAGTCCCTGATGGCGCAAGGCCTCCTCGGCAGCGCGACCGTAGGGCGCATGTTCCGGATTTGCGATAGCGAATTTTGACACACGGCCGTCGGCCATCGCCGCCTTCAGGTCGTCCAAGCCGCCTTCCGTCTTCAGAGGCGAGCCCTTCGGTGCAAAAAGCACGATGCGGCCAATCGCGTAGAGCGAGCCCTCATCGACCGTCTTGCCTTCAGCCTGCAATTGGCTGACGAAGCCTTCGTCGGCTGACATGAACATCTGGAAGGGGGCACCCTGGGCGATCTGTCGGAAAAAGTTGCCGGACGAACCGAAAGTCAGTTGAACACTCTTTCCGGTCACCGCCTTGAAGGATGCGGCAATCTCTTCAGCCGCGAACTTCAGGTCGGAGGCCGCCGCGATGTTCGGAATGGTGCTGTCATGGGCGATGGCGTGGCCCACGGCCGTAGACGAAATCAGCGCAATAATGCCCGCAGCAAGCATGAGACGACGTGTCGTTGACCTTCCATACATGTGTCTACCTCCATCGATGTTTCCACATAGCTATATCGACTCAGCCAGGGACTGCAAGCAGGCAAGCCGCTGCGCTCAATCTCTGGAAGGGGTTTCGACGATCATATCGTTGAAAGCAGCCAATTCATCCGTGACGGCGGCATAGGCCTTGGCTTCGATGGCGCGATAGCGTGCGAGAACTTCTTCGCCGAGCGGGGTCAAGGTCGCCCCGCCATGGGCCTTGCCGCCCTTGCTGGTTTCCACCAGAGGCCCTTTGAAGCACTTGTTCATCGTGTCGATCAGATACCACGCCTTCTTGTAGCTCATGCCCATCGACCGGCCTGCAGCCGAGATAGACCCTGTTTCCGCAATGGACGCCAGAAGGTCAGCCTTGCCAGGTCCCACTGCAATCGAGTGGCCAAGCAGGATGCGGAAACGGAAGCGGGGATCAGGTTTTGCGGAGTTGGTCACGGGTGCTGCTCTGATGGAACTGAAGCGCCACCATACACGTGAAGCTACCCCTCAGTGCAAACCTAGAATCCCGGTATGGCCGCGCGCTGTGTGGATGGCACACCGTTTGCGCTGCTCTGATTGTGCCCGAGAATTGACGAGCTCGCCTTCGGCCGCTTGCGTAAACATATCCCGGCTGATGTTCTGTTTCTCGGCATCGGCAAGAAGTTGCCCTGGGCTAAAATGACCAATTCGGAGCCGGGAGCGGAAAATCCGCTACACGGCGCATGTGTCGGATAGCTGCCGTTTGCCGTTCAACGACCAGCCTCATTGGTTGGTTCAAGCTTCTTTCAGCGCCGCGCGAAGCTCGTCATTCGCTCGCCGCATCTGGCGGAAAAATCGTTTTCCTCACTAGTGGCCGAAGGTGGCGAATACCTGACTACAAGTCACGGCTCCATCCGTAGATCATCGTCTGGGCCTCCGGCCGATCGATTTTGAAGATGGCGAGACCTACCGCGGCAGCTCGACTTAGAGTTCTCGCCTGCGCGTGGAGGGCCGCAAGTCCAAAGACACTGCCACAGGCATCAGAGCAAAAATATTTCCAACGATGCATCCAAATGGAATGACCTGTCTTTCTCTGGCCGGTTGGCGCGCATAGAAACCTCTCTTGCTGCACTCGCATGTCCGGGCGCACGTTTCGAGAAGGCTCCGCAAGCAGTTCGATGAAAGCTTCAATTTCAGATCACATCCTCGCGTCTGCCGGCGCACTCTTCTACCGCGAAGGCATCCGCGCTGTCGGCATCGACCGCATTATCGAAGAAACAAAGGTTGCCAAGGCAACGCTCTATAGGCATTTCCCGTCCAAGGATCATCTTGTCGCGGCCTATCTTCAGGACCGTCACGAGCGGGTCATCCGCTCTCTGGGCGAGGTTTTGGACGAGGTCCGGAGCCCGCGGGATCAGCTCAATCTCATCTTCGAGCGGCTGCATGAGAAGGCGGACAGCCCCGAGTTTCGTGGATGTGCGTTCGCCCTGGCAGTCGCCGAGCACGGCGATTCAGAACGCGTTGTTACCGTCGCGCGCGCCCACAAGGCGGCCGTCAGCCAGATGTTTCGCGCGCTGATGGAAAGAGCGGGTATTGAGACAGTGCAGCCGGCCGGCCATCTTTCCCTCCTCTACGAAGGAGCTTTGGCGACCGTCGCCGTTGGTCGCGATCCGCATACTGTTCTCACCGCCAGAGACTGCGCCCTCTTCGTATTTGACACCGCGCTTTCTTCGATCAAGACCGCTGAAAAAGGCAGAGCATGACAAAGGTAATAGACTATTTCTTCGGCATCGGTTCACCCTGGTCGTTCATCGGTCTTGATGCTTTTTCGGAAGTCGCGTCCAGGCACGGTGCCGTGATCCGGCCGCAGGTTATCTCTCTGATCGAGGACAACGGCGGGATCTATTCGCGCAACCGGCCGGAAGCCCGGCGTGCGTATTGGACCAAGGACTTGAAGCGCTGGGCATTCCTGCGCGGCAAGACGCTGAACTTCGAAAATCGCGCTGCCTTGTCCGATCCAACGCCCGCCGGCTTCATGGTCATCGCCGCCATCGAGGAGGGCTTGGACTGGCTCGGGCTTACCCGCGCGCTGCAGACCGCATTCTGGACCGACGCGGCGGATATCGGGCGGAGCGAGGTGCGTCAGGCGATCGCCAGTTCTGTAGGGATCGACGGGACGAAGCTGGAAGAACGCGCCCAGGCCGAGGTCACCCAATCGATCTGGAGATCCAATATCGAAGGCGCCAGGTACTCCGGCGTCTTCGGCCTTCCGACGTTTCGTTACGAAGACGAACTTTACTGGGGGCAGGATAGTCTGCCCTTCCTTGAGCGCCACCTGAACGGCGAGAAGATCGCCGTCTGACAGTTCGCCTGTTGAGACCTGGTACTGGTCAATCTGCATCCATGCCCGATCGCGCCGGCATGGCGCGATTTCGGCTGGCACGGTGAGCACCGAAAGAGGACGTGAAAGATGGGTATCCTATCCGCTGAGCTATCGGGCCAACTGCAGTCAAGGTTCGGTGATCGCTTCTCGACCTCGCAGGCGCTGCGCGAGCAGCATGGCCGCGGCGAGTCCCATCACACGCCGGCAATCCCGGATGCCGTGGTATTCGCGCAAAGCACCGACGACGTAGCCGAAACCGTCCGGCTCTGCGCCGCGGCAGGCGTGCCCGTCATCGCCTTCGGCGCCGGAACCTCGCTCGAGGGGCACCTGACCGCGGTGCGCGGTGGCGTTTCAATCGATCTTTCGCAGATGTCGCAGATCATTCGTGTCAGCGCCGAGGATCTCGACTGCACCGTCCAGGCCGGTGTCACGCGCGAGGAACTCAACGCGCATCTGCGCGACCAGGGCCTGTTCTTCCCGATCGACCCTGGGACCAACGCGTCGATTGGCGGCATGGCGGCGACACGGGCATCGGGCACCAACGCCGTGCGCTACGGCACCATGCGCGAGAATGTGCTGTCGCTGACCGTCGTGCTGCCAACGGGTCAGGTCATTCGTACCGGTGGCCGGGCGCGCAAATCGTCTGCCGGCTACGATCTCACGCGCCTCTTCGTCGGCTCGGAAGGCACGCTCGGCATCATCACCGAAGTCACCTTGCGGCTCCAGGGTGTTTCGGAAACCATTTCGGCAGCCCTCTGCTCGTTCGAGAGTGTGGAGCAGGCGGTGAAGGCCGCGATCGCGATTGTGCAGCTTGCCATCCCTGTCGCACGGATGGAGCTTATGGACCGCGGCCTGATTGCTGCCGCCAACGCCTATTCCGGCCTCTCGCTGAAAATCGAAGATACGCTCGCCTTCGAATTCCACGGGTCTCCCGCCTCGGTTCAGGAGCAGGTCGAACTGGTTGCGGATATCGTAAAGGATCACGGCGGCAAGGATTTCGAATGGGCCAATGCGCCAGAGGAGCGAAATCGCCTCTGGAAGGCCCGGCATAACGCCTTCTACGCAGTCGTCTCGCAGCGACAGAACGCCAAGGGCTGGTCATCCGATGTCTGCGTTCCGGTATCCGAACTCAGCGGCTGCATTCTCAGGACCCGCGCCCTGTTGCGGGACTGCAGTGTTCCGGCTGCCATTCTCGGCCATGTCGGCGACGGCAACTATCATGTGGTCTTCGCCGTGGATCCCGAGAACAAGGCGGAACTCGCCGAGGTCGCGGCCATCAACAAGGCGATGGTCGAACACGCAATCTCCGTCGGCGGGACGTCGACCGGGGAACATGGCGTCGGCACCGGCAAGATCGGCTATCTGCGTCAGGAACACGGAGACGCCGTCGAGCTGATGGCCCTTCTGAAGCACGCCATTGATCCCCAGGGCATCATGAACCCCGGCAAGATCCTGCCGTTGTGAGTGTTGCCGATCTTTCCACTCTTGTTCAAGGGAGACGGTGCGATGGACGGCTTCAAACCCCACAGCTCTCATTGGGGCGCATTCTATGGTCGTCATCAGGGCGAAGCCCTCGAAATCCGTCCGCATCCCGCCGACCCCCACCCATCTCCCCTGCTCGGCAACCTGCCCGCAATCGCCAAGAGCCCCGCCCGCATCCGGCGCCCGGCCGTCAGGCGCGGATGGCTTGAAGGCCGGCCCGACAATGCCCGGAAGCGCGGGAGCGACGGCTATGTTGAGATCAGCTGGCCGGAAGGGCTCGATCTGGTCGCCAACGAGCTTCGCCGCGTTCACACCGAAGCCGGACCGCAGGCCATCTTCGGCGGCTCGTATGGCTGGTCCAGCGCAGGGCGGTTTCATCACGCCCAAAGCCAGATCCATCGTTTCCTCAACGTGCTCGGCGGATATGTCAGATCGGTCAATACCTATAGTTCGGGCGCGGCGATGGTCATCATTCCGCATGTGCTCGGTCCTTACGATAGCTTCGATCGAAAGAGCGTCACCTGGAAGGCGATCGAACACTGCAGCGAGCTGATCGTTGCCTTCGGCGGCATGGCGGTCAAGAACACCGATGTCCATGGCGGCGGCATCAGCCGGCACGTGGTGCGCCCGGCGCTGAGCGGTGCCCATGCGCGCGGCGCGCGCTTCGTCCTCATAAGCCCGCTCAAGGATGATATTGCGAGTGATCTCGATGCGGAATGGCTGCCGGTCACCCCTGGAACCGATGTTGCGCTCATGCTCGCAATCGCCTTCGTCCTGGTCAGTGAGCGGCGCCATAACCGGGAATTTCTCGACCGCTATACGACAGGCTATCCGCGCTTCGAGGCTTATCTGCTGGGACGCGAGGATGGCGTCGAGAAGAGCCCGCAATGGGCAGCCGGCATCTGCGGTATCGCTGCCGATACGATCGTGGATCTGGCGCGGCGCATGGCGAACGCCCGAACGCTGATCACCGTCAGCCATTCCCTGCAGCGCGCCGACTACGGCGAACAACCGGTCTGGATGGGGATCGTGCTCGCGGCCATGCTCGGACAGATCGGCTTGGATGGCGGCGGCTTTTCCTATTCGCTCGGCGCGCTCGGCAATATCGGCAAAGGCCAACTCGCCGTTCCCTTGCCGACGCTCGCGCAATTCCACAATCCCGTGCCGGACTTCATTCCCGTCGCGCGGATCGCCGACATGCTGCTGAACCCGGGCGAACCGTTCCACTACAACGGCCAGGCTCTGCGCTATCCCGACGTCCGCCTCGTCTATTGGGCGGGCGGCAACCCGTTCCATCATCATCAGGATCTCAACAGGCTTCGTCAGGCGTTCAAGAAGCCGGAGACGATCATCGTGCACGAGACGGCCTGGACGTCCTCGGCACGCCACGCCGATATCGTCCTGCCTGCGACCACGACGCTTGAGCGTGACGATATCGGCGCGGCCGACCGTGATCCGATGATGATCGCCATGAAGAAGCTGATCGAACCGGTCGGCGAAGCACGCGATGACTATGAGATATTCGCAGATATCGCAGAGCGCCTCGGCAAGCGCGGCGAATTCACCGAGAACCGGTCGAGCCGCGAGTGGCTCGCTTTCCTCTTCGAGACAACACGCGCCGCACTCACCGCCGCTGGTCGCCCGGCTCCGGATTTTGAAACCTTCTGGGAGATGGGCGAGTTGCAGCTCCCGGTAAAGCCGGATGATGGCGGCCCTGCGCGCGCATTCCGGGCCGATCCGGACGCCAATCCGTTGCCCACGCCATCTGGCAAGATCGAGATCTTCTCTGAAACGATCGCAAGCTTTGGCTATGACGATTGCCGCGGCCATCCGCGCTGGTTTGAACCGGACCCGACGGCCAAGGCGGCCGAGGGTCGCTATCCCCTCTATCTCGTCTGCAACCAGCCCTACTCGCGTCTTCACAGTCAGCTGGACTATGGCGACTTCAGCCGCTCGACCAAGATCAACGGCCGCGAATCGGTGCGCATCAACCCGGCGGATGCGGCAGAGCGTGGCATTTCGGATCGCGATATCGTCAGGCTGTTCAACGCCCGCGGCAGTTGCCTGGCGGCTGCGGTGATCAGTGCGGATGTGAAACCTGGAGTGATGCAGCTCGCCACCGGCGCGTGGTTCGAGCCTGATGATGCCGATGCCGAGATCGCCATGTGCATTCATGGCAACCCGAATATCCTCACCCGTGATGTGGGCACGTCGCAGCTTGCCCAGGCCTCGACCGGACAGCTGACAAAGGTCAATGTCGAGCGCTATGCCGGAGAATTGCCGCCGGTGCGCATTCTCGACGGGATGACTTTCATCGAGGAATAGAACGCCTGCGCGATGGCGTTCACCTTGCGAGCAACAGCCGGAATCCTGATCCTCGTGCTTCAGATTGCCATGATAAAATAATCTACAAAATTGATAGAAAAAGAACAACCAGTCTTTCTCGAAGTCGATCCACTGCCATAGGCTCCTGTTCGCAATCAGCCCGGCAACCAAACAGGACCGCTTCATGAACGACCGCTCTTTCCGCCCTCTTCTTTCCCGGCGCCGTCTGCTGACCGCCACCTCTGCACTGGCATTTGCCGCTCTGGTCGCGACAGCTGGTGTAACCCCGGCCCTGGCTGAGGACGGAGCTCATGATGGCGGAGACGTCGTCTTCCTGATCGACTCCCTCGGGGACACCTGGATCCCCAACAACAGCGCGATCTCCAGCTTTCAGGGCCATATCTGGGGCCATGTGACTGACAAGCTTCTCTATGTCGATGCCGATGGCAAGGTCAGCCCGTGGATCGCCGAGCGCTGGGAGCAGAACGACAATGCAACCGAATTCACCCTGCATCTGAAGACCGGCGTGACTTTCTTTGATGGCAGCCCGCTCGATGCGGCAGCCGTCGTCGCCAATCTCGACATCTGGTATGCGGGGCGCAAGAGCGAGGGCATCAATCCGATTGGCCTCTTCCCCAAGACCTACGATCACGCCGAAGCCGTCGATCCGAGGACCGTGAAGGTCTTCTTCAAGAAGCCGACCCTCGGCTTCATCCCGACGCTCGGCTATCACGGCTCGATCCTCATTTCCCCAAAGACCATCGCCTCGCCGGCGAGCGCCCAGGCAGACCTGAGCAAGACCTCCGGCAGCGGCCCCTATGTCGTCGAGTCCTGGAAGGAAGGCGACTATGTCAAGCTCGCCAAGCGCAAGGATTACAACTGGGGTCCCGCAGCGGTGGGCCAGACCGGTCCTGCCCATCTCGATACGATCACCTACAAGCTCGTCTCCGAACCGTCGCTGCGCGTTGCGGCAGTCCAGTCCGGCCAGGCCGACGTCGCCTATAATGCATCGCCTCAGGAACTCGAGTCCCTCAAGTCGGAAGGCCTCACGGTGGCGACGCCTCGCTATCTCGGCTTCGTCAATGGCTGGGCGATCAACACCAAGCTTGCCCCCTATGACGACGTGAAGGTTCGCCAGGGGCTTCAGGCCGGCATCAATCGCCAGGAAATCATCGACACCGTCTATACGCCCGACTGGAAGCTTGCGACGTCGTTCATCCAGAGCAACGTTCCGGGTGCGACCGACCAGAGCGCGCTGCTGGCCTATAATGCTGAAAAGGCGGATAAGCTTCTCGACGAGGCAGGCTGGAAGAAGGGCTCGGATGGCATCCGCGTCAAGGACGGCAAGCCGCTGTTGCTGACGCTGAACTCGAACCCCTACCTCGCGACATCGAAGTCGATCGACGAACTGATTTCACAGCAGCTCGGCAAGATCGGCTGGAAGGTCCAAATCCGCGCCTATGACGTCGTCACGTTCGGCCAGAAGGTCAAGTATGGCGGCGCCGGAGTGCCGGCCTATGAGGTGACGCGCTCCTTCATCGACGCCGGCACCGTCGCCAGCATCCTGACCAACGCCAACAATGGCGAGAACTGGTTTGCGCTCGACGAGAGCGACAAGACCCTCAACGATCTGCGCGACAAGATCGCCGGCGCCGGCTCCATCGAAGCTCGCAAGCCGCTTCTCGACGAGCTGCAGAAATACGTCCTCGACCAGGGTTATTTCATTCCGCGAACGCAGATCGTCCAGCGCATCTACGTGCAGTCGCCGAAGCTCAAGGGCGAAGTCTACAACGGCGTCGCCTATGCCAGCTACTACACGGCAACGAAGAGCGAATAGCCCGGCCATTCAACAGACACAGAGGTGATGGGCATGAATAAAGCCTATTTCAACTATGCCGGAAAACGGCTGTTGCAGGCGATTGTCGTGATCCTGCTGTCTTATGTCTTCACCTTTGTCGTCGTCAGCATCCTGCCCGGGGATCCGATTACCAATGTCCTGAACAACCCGCAAAACGGCTTCACGCCGGATGAGATCAAGGAGATCATCGCTGCGCAGGGACTGGACAAGCCGATCCCCGTGCAGCTCTGGAACTCCTTTTCCGGCTTCGTGACAGGGGCATCTCGGCCTATCGATGCGGACCAACAGACCAGTGGCGACGCTGATCGGCGAGGTTCTGCCGTCGACGCTCGTGCTTGCCTCGGCGGGCCTTGCGGTAGCACTTTTCCTGGCTGCGATCATCGCCTACGGCACGCAATTTTTGCCCCGACGCTACGGACAGGGTCTGCTGCGCGGCTTCCCCTCGCTGTTCCTGTCGGTTCCGAACTTCGTGATCGGCCTGGTACTGATCCACCTCTTCGGTTTCCAGCTCGGCGTCTTTCGCGTCATCGAGCCAGACAGCTTCTGGGCAACGCTTTTCGCAGCGATCGCCCTCGGCATCCCGATCTCGGCGCAGATTGCCGAAGTCCTGATTGCCAATCTCGACCATGAGTCCGGCCAGGACTACGCCGCCGTCGCACGCGGCCGGGGGCTTGGCCAGATGCGGCTCTTCGTCATGCACCTGCTGAAGCCGTCATCGCTGCCCGTCATCACCGTCGTCGCTCTGACGATCGGCGAGTTGCTCGGCGGCTCGCTGATCACCGAGACGGTGTTTGGCCGCAACGGGCTTGGCAGCCTGGTGCAGCGGTCGGTCAGCACTCAGGACCTGCCGGTTCTGCAGGCGGTCGTTTCGCTCGCTGCGGTGGTCTTCGTCGTCGTCAATCTGATCGCCGACCTGACCTACCCGCTGCTCGATCCTCGCGTAAAACTCCTCGGCACCCAGCAGCGTCGGCCGACGACCGCTGATGACAGCTCTCTCCCCATCTCCAAGGTGGTGACCCCATGACGCTCGCCTCGCTTTCGTCCACTCCGCGTGTGACGCTGATCAGTCGCCTGACGGGCCTGCGTGTGCCGCTGGTCGTAATCCTTTCGTTCCTGGTCGTCGCCCTCGCAATCGCCTGGTCCTTGGCGCCTGGCCTCTTCACGAGCTACGATCCGGTAAACGGCACCCCCGCCCAGAAATTGCTCGGCCCAAGTGCGGCGCACTGGTTCGGCACCGATCATCTCGGCCGCGACCTCTACGCACGCGTCGTCTATGGCACGGCCTCATCGGTGGCGAGCGCTCTGATCGCGGTTGTGATCGGCGTTGTCGCCGGCGGGATCATCGGGCTGCTGGCCGGCTTCTTCGGCGGCTGGGTGGACACCGTCTTTGCCCGCCTCGTCGATGTCTTGCTGGCAATCCCCAAATTCCTGCTTGCCGTCATCGTCGTCACCGCAATCGGTTTCGACACGACCAATGCGGCAATCGCGACGGGCGTCTCCGCGGTTGCCCTTTTTGCCCGGGTGATGCGCTCCGAAGTCATCAAGACCCGGCAGGCGACATTCGTCGAATCGTCCTTCCTGCTCGGCGGATCGCGCTGGCACATTCTGTGGCGCCATGTGCTTCCGAACGCATCGAGATCGGTGCTGCCGCTTGCCGTCTTGCAGTTCGGCGATTCCATCCTGGTGATCGCCAGCCTTGCCTTCCTTGGCTACGGCGACCCGCCGCCTGCTTCCGATTGGGGTCTGCTGATCTCGATCGGCAAGGATTACCTCAAATGGCCGTGGCTCGTTTACGCCCCGGCCCTCGTCACGATCGCAACCGTTCTCTCTGTAAACAGGATCAGCCGATGGCTCCGCAAGACAGACTGACCACGTTTTTGAAACGCCCATCTTCCCCGTTGCTGCGGGCCGAGGGATTGTCGGTGGCCTACGGCACCCACAGGGTTGTGACCGATGTCGGCTTCGAGCTTGGACGCGGCAAAAGCCTCGCGCTGATCGGCGAATCCGGATCGGGCAAATCCACCATCGCCCGCGCCGTCCTCCGGCTGCTACCCGCAACGGGACACGCCACCGGCCGTGTCGAATTCGATGGCCAGGAGCTTCTGGGGCTTTCGGAGCGCCGCTTCCGGCCATTCAGGGGACGCAGGATCGGCTTCGTGCCGCAGGATCCCGGCAATTCCCTGAACCCGGTCCGCACCATTGGCGCCCAGGCAATGGAAGCCGCCACTCTGCTGGACGAACCGGACAAGGCGCTTCGCGAGGCACTTGTTCTGGAGACATTCGCGCAGGTCGGGCTCGACAATCCGCAGCGTGTCTATGACTCCTACCCCCACCAGCTTTCCGGCGGCATGCTCCAGCGCGTTCTGATCGGTCTCGCCGTTCTGCCGCGGCCGTCGCTGCTGGTCGCAGACGAGCCGACCTCCGCACTCGATGTGACGATCCAGAAGCGAATTCTCGACCTGCTGTCGAAGCTGCAGGAGGAGCTGCAGATCAGCCTTCTCCTGATCACCCATGACCTGGCGATCGCAGCCGAGCGCGCGAATTCCATTGTCGTCCTCAAGGACGGCGCCATCCAGGAAGCCGGAAACACCGCTACCGTATTCTCCGCCCCTTCCTCGTCCTACGCCAGAAAACTCCATGGCGACGTGCCGGCGCTCAATCCTGACCGTTACAGGCCATTGCGAGAGCCCGGCTTCCGGCAGCTTGTCGCGAGGCCCGAAAAGACACCGAAGATCGAGGTCAGCGGCGTAACGAAGAAGTTCACCGTCGACGGCAAGGTTCTAACCGCCGTCAACGACGTCTCGTTCGAGGTTCAGGCGGGGACGACGCATGCGCTGGTCGGGGAATCCGGATCCGGGAAGACAACGGCGATCCGGCTTCTGCTCGGGCTGGAGCAACCCGATGACGGAAAGATCGTCGTTGGCGGCGAACAGGTGAACGGTCGATCCCCCGAGCAGCTTCGCTCTGTCTGGCGGCACCTTCAGCTTGTCTATCAGAACCCATTCACATCCCTCGATCCGACCTGGACCGTCGAGAAAATCGTGCGCGAGCCGCTGGACCGCTTCAAGATCGGAACACATCAGGAGCGGGCACTCGCGGTGCGCAAGGCGTTCGCAGATGTCGGCCTGGGCGAGCATCTCTTGTCCCGCAAGCCCGCCGCCCTGTCGGGCGGCCAGCGCCAGCGCGTTGCCATCGCCCGGTCGCTTGTCCTGAGACCCGATGTGATCGTGCTTGACGAGCCTACCTCGGCGCTCGACGTCAGCGTTCAGGCCGACATCGTCGAAGTGCTGCTGTCGCTGCAGGTCAAGCTCGGCCTCACTTATGTTTTCGTTTCGCATGATCTGGCGCTGGTGCGCCAGCTTGCCCACACGGTCTCGGTCATGCAGCGCGGCCGCATCGTCGAGCACGGCACTGTCGGAGAGATCTTCGACAGGCCCCGCCAGCCCTACACCCGCTCGCTGCTGGAATCGATCCCGTCAGGGACCGCGCGTTTTGCGCGAACCCAGCCTCTGCAGCAGCGGCAGATCTTCAATGAGGAAAAGATCGCATGACCGTCATCGCCCCCGCCCCGGCACCGTCGGCGTCATTCCGTCCGAAGAAGCGTCTCGGGTTCAACACGCGCGTCTCGTTCAACGATGAAAACGGCCCCGCTCATGGCTTGCGGGAAGGCATCGAGCTTTTCAAGGCGGCCGAACGGCTGGGTTATCAGTCAGGCTGGGCCTATCAGCGGCATTTCGATCACTATCTATCCTCGCCGCTGCCCTTCTTTGCCGCGGCAGGTCAGCATACCAGCCATATCGTGCTGGGCTCCGCCGTCATTCCGATGCGTTATCAGGATCCTATCCTGCTGGCGGAAGCCGCAGGCACCACCGACCTCTTGATCGGCGGCCGATTGGAACTGGCGATCTCGACCGGCACCAACGCAGCCTTTGATGCCGTCTTCGGCACGGTCGAGACCGACGCCAAGACGGAAGCCAAGCGCCGTCAGGCGCGCTTCCTGTCCGCAATATCCGGCGAGGTTCTGCACACCGTCGCAGAACCGGGCCAGGGTGCAGCGGAAGGCAGCCAGTTGAGGGTGACACCGCACAGTCCGACCCTTCGCTCGCGCATCCGTCAAGGTTCCGCCAGCCTCGGCTCGGCGATCCAAGCCGCCGAACTCGGCATCGGCCTGATCGCCGGAACCGTACAGCACGACCACGCCGAGGGTGAGAGCTTCGGAAGCTATCAGGCCCGTTGCATTGAGGCCTTCCGGGCTAACTGGCGAAAGCAGCGGACGAGCGAGCCGCCACCGGTCGCCGTCGCGGCGTCGGTCCTGGTCGGCACCACGCCGGAGCTTCGCGAGAAATACGCAGCCTATGATCTCGAGCGCCGTACCCAAGGCATCGCCGCATCGCGGCCGAAGGGCGCTCTCGAACCGAGCTCGCGGACCAACCAACCGCCTGGAAGCCAGATCTCGCCCGTCTTCCACGGCACAGCGGATCAGGTAATCGAGGCGGTGCTGAGTGATCCCGGGCTCGCTGCGGCCGACGAAATCGTTCTCTTCTTGCCGCCTGCCTTCAGCCTCGTCGAGAATATCCAGCTGCTGACCGACCTTGCTGGGACCGTCGCGCCGAGCCTCGGCTGGTCGCCTGACTGGTAGGACCTACACCGGATCTTAACGGCCGGCGACCGTGGATGAGAGATTTTTCTATAGTTTCAGTAGAAATAGAAAGACCTGTCTTCCTCAGTGTTTATCTGCCGCCTAATTTCGACCACCATCGACAATCAGAGGAGCTCCCATGTCCGCGGAATTCATCAGCGTCAGCTTTCCCAACGCCTCGAACGACCTCAATCCCATCCCGGACGCTCCGGTCGATCCCCACTATCTCGAGCGCTACTCGCGTGCCCTCGACGACTATGGCTTCAACTACACGCTGATCCCCTACTCCTCCTCGTCCTTCGACCCTTTCACGATCGGCGCCACGGTTCTGGCGCACACGAAGAACATCAAGATCATCGTCGCGCTGCGTCCCAATACCGTCTACCCGACGGTGGCTGCCAAATCGCTTGCCACCCTTGATCAGTTGAGCGGCGGACGCGTCGTCGTCCACTTCATTGCCGGCGGCAGCGATGACGAGCAGGCCCGCGAAGGAGATTTTCTCAACAAAGAGGAGCGGTACGAGCGGCAGGAAGAATATATCCGGATCCTGCGTCAGGCCTGGACGTCCAAAGAACCCTTCGATTTCGATGGCAAATATTACCAGTTCAAGCAGTTCCGCAGCGCAGTGCGCCCTACGAACGGGCTGATCCCGATTTCCGTCGGCGGCTCTTCTGATGCCGCATATCGCATCGGGGGATCACTGGGGGACATTTTCGGGCTCTGGGGCGAGCCGCTGGCGGAAACCAAGCAGCAGATCGAACGTATCTACGCCGAGGCGGCAAAGGCAGGCAGGACGGACAGGCCGCGGATCTGGGTGACCTTCCGCCCGATCGTTGCCGAAACCGACGAACTCGCCTGGGAGAAGGCCCACCGGGTGCTCGACCGTCTCAAGGACAACCGGGAAAAGGGCCTTCATCGCGCGCCGCCCTCTGCCCCTCGCCCCGCCAATGTCGGATCGCAGCGGCTCCTTGATATCGCCGCGCGTGGCGACGTGCACGACCGCGCACTCTGGTATCCGACGGTCACGGCGACCAACGCCTCCGGCGCCACGACCGCACTGGTCGGATCACCGCGCACCATTGCCGATTCCATCCTCGACTATATCGATCTCGGCGCCGACCTGATCTCCATCCGCGGCTATGACAATTTCAACGATGCCGTCGACTACGGACGCTACATCCTGCCACTCGTGCGCGAGGGCATACGCGAGCGGGAAGAGGCAAAGAAGAAGGCCGCCGCCTGATGATCGCGCGCGAGACGGCTTTCGATCCACGTCTGCTGAGCGCGACGACGCGTGCTCTTGCCGACGCTGCTCCCGAGGCGGACCGGACCGGGGATTTCCCCTGGGCGGGCATCCGGGCGGTTCATCAAAGCGGCCTGCTCGAAAGCACTGTCGCGGCAAGATATGGCGGCGCCGGCGCAACGCTCCATGAGGCCGCAACGATCCTTGCGGCCCTCGGCCGCGGTGATCCGTCGGTCGCGCTGATCAGCGCCATGACGATCTTCAACCACCTCGGTCAGGCAACGAAAAGCCATTGGCCCGAAGACCTCTACAAACGCCTGCTTACTGAGGCCAAGCAGCATCCGCTGCTGCTCAATGCCGCGCGTGTCGAACCGGAACTCGGCTCGCCCGCCCGTGGCGGCCTGCCGGCAACGGTTGCCCGTCGTACCGCATCCGGCTGGTCGATCACCGGCCGCAAGCGCTTCGTCACCGGGGCGTACGGTCTGACCCATTTCCTGGTCTGGGCACACACCGATGAAACACCTGCCCGCGTCGGAACATTCGTCGTTCCGAACGAGCTTCCCGGCATTCACGTCATCGAGAACTGGAACAGCCTTGGCATGCGTGCCTCCGGCTCCCACGATGTCGAATACACCGACGTGGAAATCCCGCAGGAGAATGTCATCGATCTGGTCGATCCCTCCGTTGCGCAACAGGACAACCGCGCTCACGCGGCAATCACGCTGGCGCTGACCGCGCTCTATCTCGGAGTGGCCGAAGCGGCTCAGGAGGCATTCATCCGCTTTGCTCACGAGCGCGTTCCGACCAACCTTGGTCATCCGATCGCCCGCACCGAACGCTTCGTGACGCTTTCCGGCGAGATCGACCTTCTCGTCTCCGGCGCCCGGCAAATCATTTTCGATGCCCTGAAGGACAAGCAAGCCGAGGCAGAAAAGCACATCCGGGCCCGGCTGCTTGCCGGCCGGCAGCTGCGGGACGCGGTGCAGATCGCCGTGCGTGGCATCGGCAATCCCGGCCTCGGGAACGAACTGGGGCTGGAGCGCCATTTCCGGGACATTCAGTCGGTGCTCGTCCATGCTCCGCAGGAGGACACGTCCATTTCCATTCTCGGTCGCGCCGCCTTCGACCGGTGGAACCGGGCTGAGGACGACCGCTCAAGCAATTCCACGAGCATACCCATTCTCAGGACGGCCTGAAGCAATGGGCATCGTCTCCGGCCTCTGAACACTTTTTGAAAGGAACTGGAATGAGCAACAACCTGATCGTCGGCTTCTCGGGCAACATCTCCCGCCCGTCGAGCACGAAACGCTTCGTTGAAAGCGTGACCGAAGCGCTGGCGAAACAATCTGGCCTGCAGCATGTGGTCTTCGACGTCGAGGACCTTGGATCATCTCTGACGGCAGCAAGATCGGTGGCCGATCTTGATCCCGCCGCGCGCAAGGTGATCCGCACGATCATCGAGGCCGACGCGCTCGTCATTGGATCTCCGACCTACAAGGGAAGCTACACCGGGCTGTTCAAACATGTCATCGATCTGCTCGATCCCTCCGATCTGCGCGGCAAACCGATCGTGCTGACGGCGACGGGCGGAGGCGACCGGCATTCGCTTGTCGTCGAGCACCAGCTGCGCCCGCTTTTCGCATTTTTCGAAGCCTTCGTTACACCGACCGCGATCTATGCCTCGGGCCGTGATTTCACAGATGGCGCCCCTTCGCCTGCCATTCTCGGTCGCGTGCACCAGGCGCTTGGCGAAGCTGCCATGCTTATCAACGCACGCTCGATCTCCGCGGCGATAGCGGCGGAATAACAATCCCGCCGCCGCGTCTTGCCGGACACTCGGGAAGTCGTCTGCTTCAAGCAGAACACCCCGCGCCAAGTAGATTTTTCGACAATTCGACAGAGCGGAGCGATTCTGCTCTCATTTCACGCGTCGGAATAGAACACCCCAATGTTGATAGATTTGATGTTGAAA
>NZ_VSZV01000351.1:88057-95181 GCF_008919455.1 Rhizobium sp. PEPV16 | reverse complement strand
TTCCAAGAAATCCTCGCGGAGAAGCATGCGCATCAACCGCGTTCACTCAGATCATTTGGCCGAATAGGGGTATTTTATGAAGGCACTTGGCCTTACGACATTGAGCGTCAAACTTGGTCGCCGCAAGGCTCTTGGCGCGGCGTTCGGCATTGCTGCAGCGCTGATTGCAGGACAGGCCGCCGCCGAGGGCAAGATCAGGATCGCACAGCAGTTCGGCATTTCGTACCTGATCCTGGATGTTGTTCGCGACCAAAAACTCGTCGAAAAACATGGCAAGGAAGCTGGCATCGATATCGAGGTCGAGTGGGCGAGCATTTCCGGTGCGACTGCAATGAACGAGGCGTTGCTGGCCAACAATCTCGACATCGTCTCGGCAGGCGTGCCGCCGGCGCTGACGATGTGGGATCGCACCAAGGGTGACGTCAAGCTGGTGGCAGCCCTTGGCTCCTTGCCGAACTATCTCATCACCACCAATCCCAATGTCCATACGCTGAAGGACTTCAGCGACAAGGACAGGATTGCCGTGCCTGCCGCTGGTGTTGGATTTCAGTCGCGAACGCTGCAGATCGAGGCTGCCAAGCTCTTTGGAGCTGACAACTTCCAGAAGCTTGACCAGATTTCCGTTAGTCTTCCTCACCCCGACGCGACCGCGTCGCTGATTTCCGGTGGCACCGAGGTCAATTCCCACTTTTCCTCCGCGCCCTTCTACTATCAGGCGCTGCAGGGCAACAAGGCCGTGCACAAGGTCATCAGTTCCTATGACATTCTCGGCGGGCCTGCGACGTTCAACGTGCTTTACACCAGCACGGCGTTCCACGACGAAAATCCGAAAACATACGCTGCCTTCTACGCCGCCCTGCGCGAAGCGGCAGATTGGATCAATGCAAACAAGCAGAAGGCTGCAGACACCTTTATCCGCCAGCAGGGTTCCAAGCTCTCACCCAAACTGATTCTCGACATCATCAACGATCCCGAGAATGACTTCACGATCATCCCGCAGAACACCTTCGTTTACGCGGCCGAACTTCACAAGCTGGGTGTGCTGAAGAGCGAGGCCGGGTCATGGAAGGACTATTTCTTCCCCGAGGCACACGGCGAAAACGGCAGCTGATTGATATCGCATCACAACACGGCCGAGGGCTGGACGCGATGGAAACCGGTTCTCGGCCGTCAACATGGTGGAAGTGAGAATGGACGGCATGTCTGCACCCATTCGGGAAAACGGTGTCCCGCCTTCCCGGCCCCTTCTTTCGGTCGAGGGCGTCACCCTCGAATACCAGGCGCCCGGTCGGGTGGTACGCGCAACGCAAAATGTCAGCTTCGATGTTTGGGAAGCCGATCGCTTCATCCTGCTCGGCGCTTCGGGCTGCGGCAAGTCCACCCTGCTGAAGGCCATCGGCGGTTTCATTGCACCTCGCCAGGGTCGGATCCTGCTGGAGGGACGGCCGGTGCACGGTCCCGGCCCGGATCGCCTCGTCGTTTTCCAGGAATTCGACCAATTGCCCCCATGGAAGACGGTGCGGGAGAATGTGGCGTTCCCGCTGCGCGTTTCAGGCCGCCTCAGCCGCAAAGAGGCTGCTGAACGCGCAGAGCACTATATCGAGAAAGTCGGCCTCACCCGTTTCGCCGATGCCTATCCGAACACGCTGTCCGGCGGCATGAAGCAACGCGTGGCCATTGCTCGCGCGCTCGCCATGGAGCCGCGCGTCCTGCTGATGGACGAACCATTTGCAGCATTGGACGCGCTGACCCGGCGCAAGATGCAGGAGGAACTCCTGGCGCTCTGGGAGGAAGTTCGCTTCACCCTGCTGTTTGTCACGCACTCCATCGAGGAAGCTCTGATCGTTGGCAATCGTATCGCGCTTTTGTCGCCGCATCCCGGGCGGATGCGGGCCGAGATCAACAGTCATGAATGGGATCTGAAAAGTGGCGGAAGCCCGCAATTCCAAGCGGCTGCCAACCGCATTCACCGGCTTCTCTTCGAAGAGGCCGGAGCAACCGATGGAGCCAGCCATGAGTGACATCTTGAGCCCCGGCCCCAAAACAACGGCGCCCGCCATACCACCGGTCCGGCCAGAATATGAGCGGCCGCTCGAGCCGCTGGCCGAGACGAAAAGCCAAGAGGCTTTGCCGGTATACCAGCGTCTCTGGCAGTACGCCTGGCTGAGGAAGAGCCTTATCCTGATCTGCCTTGCCCTCCTGTGGGAAATTGCAGCCAAGCTCCAGGGGAATGAGCTCCTCCTGCCGTCGTTCTCCGCCTCGATGAAAGCCTTGGTGGAGGATATTTCCAGCGGCATCATTCCAAGCCGAGCCGTGACCTCGCTGGAAGTCCTGATCAAAGGCTACGCGGCCGGGGTCGTTCTGGCCTTCGTGCTGACGTCGCTTGCCGTTTCAACGCAGATCGGGCGCGACCTCCTGTCCACCCTCACCTCGATGCTCAATCCCCTTCCGCCGATCGCCTTGCTGCCGCTGGCGCTCCTGTGGTTCGGGCTGGGGCAAGGCAGCCTTGTCTTCGTGCTGATCCATTCCGTGCTCTGGCCGCTGGCCCTCAATATGTATACCGGCTTCACCGGCGTGCCGGAAACCTTGCGGATGGCGGGCCGCAACTACGGACTGCGCGGTTTGCGGTATGTTTTGCTGATCCTCGTGCCGGCCGCGCTGCCATCAATCATTGCGGGGCTCAAGATCGGCTGGGCTTTCGCCTGGCGCACGCTGATTGCGGCCGAGCTCGTCTTCGGCGCCTCCTCGGGCAAGGGTGGGCTTGGCTGGTACATCTTCCAGAACCGCAACGAACTCTACACCGACCGGGTGTTCGCGGGGTTGATCATGGTCATCCTCTTCGGCCTGCTGGTCGAAAACGTCCTGTTCCGCCAACTGGAGCAGCGAACCGTGGCAAAATGGGGAATGACGCGCTAGTGCGAAAGCATCGGGACTAGAATGACAGATCGTAAGAAATACGTGGTCGGGATAACCGACCACATGATCGGCGCGCCCGATCTTGAAGCGGAGGTGCTCGGCGAAGATGTCGAGATAGACTTCTTCGCCAGCACGGATGAAGGATCATTCGCCCCCGATCGCCTTGCAAGGCTCGATGCCCTGATGGTCTGGGGGGCACCGCTTGGGCAAAAAAGCATCTCGCACCTGACCCGCTGCAGGGGCGTGGTTCGTTATGGTGTCGGCTACGAGAAGATCGATCTAGCCGCGCTCCGCAGCGCCGGCATCCCCTTCGCCAACAACCCTGATTATGGCACTGAAGAAGTCGCCGATCACGCGCTTGCTATGATCCTGTCCTTGCATCGACGGCTTTGGGAACACGACGCTCGTGCCCGTGGCTATACGTCCGGATGGCAGGTCCACAGCCTCAAACCGCTTTCCCGGTCGAACCGGGCGACCGTAGGCGTTGTCGGCGTCGGGCGGATCGGAACCGCGGTGATCAACCGGCTCAGACCTTTCGGCTTCCGCATTCTTGGCTATGATCCCGGTCAGCCGCCAGGACATGAAAAAGCGATCGGGTATGAACGCACAGAGCGCCTGGAGGAGCTTCTCGCTCAGTCTGACATCGTTACGCTCCATTGCCCGGCGAACGCCGAGACGCGCGGCCTCCTAAACTCTGATGGTCTGGCCCGACTGAAGCCCGGCGCGATCGTCGTCAATACCGCACGCGGCGAGTTGATCGAAGATCTCGACGCGCTTGAGGCCGCGCTGCGGAGCGGACACCTGGCCGCTGCAGCAATCGATACGCTGGTCAAGGAGCCGCCCGGTGACCATCCGTTGCTGATGGCGTGGCGTAACCGGGAGGACTGGCTTGCCGGCCGGCTGGTGATTACGCCGCACAATGCCTTCTACTCTGATCATGCAGCAGTCGAGATGCGCCTGAACGCGGCGAAGACAGTCAAGATATTGCTCGACGAAGGAAGACTTCGAAATCAGGTAACGGACAGATCATGAGCAGTCGCTCCGAATTTCTCTGGTACATTCCCAACGACATCAAAGCCGGCCACCGAGGCGATGTGGCTGATCCGGATCACAACGGCCTGGACACCCTGACGAGCCAGGCCGAAGCTCTGGAACAGCATGGCTGGAAAGGCGCTCTCATCGGCACGGGATGGGGGCGGCCCGACACTTTTACCATTGCCACTGCGCTCGTCGCCCGGACGACAACTTTCGAGCCACTGATTGCGGTTCGGCCGGGCTATTGGAGGCCAGCAAATTTTGCCTCCTCAGCGGCAACCCTCGATCACCTGAGCGGCGGCCGCGTTCGGGTCAATGTCGTATCGGGGCCGGACGCGCTTGCAGCCTATGGAGACCAGGAAGGCGATCAGACGCATCGTTATGCGCGGACCAAGGAATTCATGCGGCTGGTCCGCAGGCTGTGGACAGAAGAAAACGTCAGCTTCACCGGGGAATATTTCCAAGTCGCAGCCTCGACCGTGGCGCCCAGGCTCGCCCCGGTGGGCGATCGTCGCCATCCCAGGCTCTATTTCGGAGGTGCGTCCGAGGCTGCCGAACGGGTCGCGGCGACCGAGGCCGACGTGCAGCTCTTCTGGGGCGAACCGCTTGACGACCTGCGACAGCGGATCGATCGGCTGAAGTCGCTCAGCAGAGCACTTGATCGCGATCTGCCCCCACTGGAATTCGGCTTGAGGATCACCACTCTTGTTCGCGACACGACGGAGGAAGCGTGGGCGGATGCCGAAGCGAAGGTTGCCAAAATGGCGGAAGGAGCGGCGGGGAGCTGGCAGGATCATCGCCATGGAATTGCCGTTGGTCAGCAACGCCTACTTGACCTTGCCCGACAGGGCGACGTGTTGGATGACAACCTCTATACGGCACCGGGGAAATTCGGAGGGGGCGGAGCGGGCACGACTTGGCTGGTAGGCTCAGCAGAGGATGTTGCGCGATCTTTGCGCAGATATCGAGAGCTTGGGATCACCCAGTTCGTGCTCTCAGATACGCCATACCTCTCGGAAATTAAACGGCAGGGTCACCAGCTACTTCCGCTTCTGACCTAGTTGGCCGTTCGTAGTACGTGGCTAGCGATGTCCGTTCCGCCCACTTCAATAGGTGCGACGTGCCGAGCCTGCATCCATAGCTCTTGAACGGGTTTGGACCAACGACCAGCTTTTCAGAACTGAATATCAATGAAAATTCCGCGCTTGTAACGCGTCTCCGCGGATCATCTCGGTCACTCGATCGCAACTCATTCAGCAACGAATTCATGACAGGCAAGCACGCGGCCGACGCAGTGTTTCTCTTCAAGACAGATTGGAAAGCCGGTGTCAGGCCTGTATCTCAGCCAAGCCTGAGCCTCCCGCGCGCCTCCGCGAGAACATCTGCGTTTGGCCCATGCGGGTTGAAGTCCTTGCGACTCCCGTTCCGTAGCCGGCGGCGTGCTCCGCCAGATCGTTGTGGGTAAACACGGATCGGCTTGACGTCCATCGCCATGCTTGGCATACAAAGCGTGGCCCTACACGCGGGCCGGTGTGCCCGCCACGCAAAGCTATGTCAGCGTTTCATTTCTGAAGTGTCACTTCATGCCAACAGGCATGGTCTGGCCATTAGCGGGCACATGGTCGGATCATTTCAGGATATGGATATGACCGAAGCAAAAAAACTTAGCAGGCTCAAACTTCTTGCTAAACGATACGCGCGGGCCAACAGGATCACGCTACACCAAGCTCTTGACTTGCTTGCGGGAAAACTGGGTTTTGCCAACTGGGCCAAGCTAATCGCCGTCAGCAAGAATGATTGGATGCCTAGTTCCGAACAGATGGCGAGCGTTGAAGCGTTCGTGACGCATGCTCTTCCGGCTGCAGATTTTCAGACCGGACATCCCGAAGCAATGAGCCGCCGCTTCGCATTTCTGGAACAGGCCGAGCACGGCATGATTGGAGATCATGCATACCGCCTTCAAGTGGCTTTCCACGACGTTATCATGGCCGGAGATGGGTGGAGTATCACGGTGCCGGAGAACCCTGGCGCGTCACCGATCGTCCAGACATCCACCGAAAATGATGGGAAGTGCCCTGTTTTTGATCCGGAATTTCTTCAGAAGGCGCTTAGCCTTGTCGGAGATCGGGCAGTCCAGGTTCGTGCTGAAATCTCCACCGATTGGCCCCGACGGTCCACAAAACCTGACATCGACGGGGTAGTTCGCCACCCGCTGTGGGGCCGAGACTCGGGAGTGTGGTTCTGCTTACATTGTGACGGAAAGATTACCGGCACTCAGATCGCTCAAAACCTCTGGCATTGCCCCGGGTGTGGCGCATCTCCTCTCGACATCTTCGACACGGCCTTCTGGTGTGAAGATGAGGGCAAGTCTCTCCCGCCCGTGAAAACTGACGGCACCGTGGACGGTGACAAGCCCGATTTCCGGGTTGCAGATGACAGACCCAAACTTGAGTTGAATGCGGAGAAGATCACTCTCCTTATCCGAAGTGCTTTGCTTGATGACGCCACGAATATCAGCGAGAAGCTCGGCGCGCTTCAAGCTCAGATCAGTGTCGATGACCAGAATGGCGTCTGGATATCGCTAGAGGACGACTTGTGGCCGCACGACAAAGAGCCGGTTCAGGCTTTGATTGTGGCAGCCCAGCTGGGTCTTGAGGTTGAACTTGAATCGATGTGGTCCTCGATACCCTTCGCCTGGCCGGGATTGGGCGAGTTAACCTCCAGCACGAGTGAGTATACGCAGATGATGTTAGATGCGTACGCTCAGTATGATCGCTCGCCCGATAAGCAACCGTAGTCAGATTGCGACCAACCTTCCTGTGCAGAATGTCATTCGATGAGCAGGAAGGTTGGTTGCGTTCTCTGACCCATGATCGACCCTCGGTGAGGCTGAGGCGACTGTGAGAATCGCGCGGCGATCATTGAGGGATCCATTTGAGGAGAGCCGATACAAAGGGCCGTCTGTGCGCGCCTTGAAAGGAATCGAACCCGCAACCCTAGTTCTCCGCCGAGAATATGAATAAAAACAGTGGCATCAGAACGTGTTATCGATCAAGTTACTGCATGATCTATCCGCTTCCGCGCTCCGGGCATCACTTAAACGCAATACCTAGCGCGCCTAAAAACTCTCGCATGATGTCATTGACGGCACGCTGGCGCAAAACTCGCGCTTC
>NZ_VSZV01000351.1:77808-88019 GCF_008919455.1 Rhizobium sp. PEPV16 | reverse complement strand
CGGTTGAGCAATAGCGTGAGGGCACGTTCGATGACCTCGCGATCGTTGCCTTTCAGAGCCTCCTGGAATTTGGCTATTGCACCGGCGAGCCCGCCTTCTCCATGTTCGAGGCAGTAGACGAGATCGTGCGCATCCTTGCGTTCACGCCGGTGATCAAAGGCAAACGCCTTGAGGCATGTGAATGCCACGATATCAGCGTAAGGGATGGATTCCGTCGAGCGGCCCTTTTCACCCAACAGGTCAGCGGTGACCTCCATTCGGTCGTGGTGCCGAAACACGAGTGACGCGTGAGGGATATTCACCGCAGAGACATTTCCTTCCGTCGGTAGTTCCTGCAATGCGCCGCCCCGGAGCTTCGGATCGTCTGCCAAGAACTCCAGAATGACGAGAATGCCATGCTCGGTCTTGGTCTGCCAACGCCAGTTGACTTTATTGCCCTTGTCATTTTGCGCACGCTCGAAACCCATTTTTTTGAGGTTCTGCTCGAGCGTCCGGTACGCCTCGGTGTCGGCGAGAATCGAAAGATCGACCACGACATCGATATCGCCGGTTCCTGCATGGGGCGGGACGTCGGGCGGCCGCTTGGTGACGATGTAGCGCGGTGCCAGACCACCGACCAGAAAGACGGAATCGCGCCAGGGGCCGAGGCTGCTGAAGAGCGTAACCAGGACGCGCTCGCAGTCCCGGGTAACATCGGCACTGTATTCGGTCAGTATCTGAGGTTTTGTCATTCGGGTACCGCGAGTTTTGTCAGCCGAAGATGCTCGGCTAATTCCTTTGAGCGACCGCTGTCAAGCTGCAGAAGGTCAAGGTAAGTTTGAAGTGGGTCTGTGACCCAGACATGATCGAGGCGTTGGCGAAACAGAAAGTCGTGGCGTGGATTCGAATCGATAATTCCCAGGTTCCAGCCCTCCTTAACAGCCTTTGCTCCGAGATTTAGGAGAAGGTTTTCGCTCCCGTGATCGATGCGGCAATGGATCTGGGATATTTTCGAGAGGTGCGGCGCATGGATCTGCCCAGCCATGAGCCCCGATATCTCGTAACGAATGCCCGTCTCGTCGCAGATCCTGTCAATCTCATGGATTGCCTCATCGATGCTGGCCATCCGCATATAGTACGAGCGGAGCGACTTTGGCTTGAGCGAAGCGACATAGGAAGACCACTCGTCAAGCAGCGCGCGGGGATTGGCGAGCATCCTTTCCTTCGATGGACCAGCCCCCTTGGAGTCCACCCATTCGCGGCGCTCTAGTTCGATAAGAACCTGGGATGCAGTTGTCGGAGACACGGATGCTCGCTCGGCCAGTTCATGCACACCGAACCATTGGTCCTTGAACGTCCAAACCCCGTGGAGGGCTTGCGCGCGACTTCCGACGAACAGGCTGTTGAGCGATCGAGCCTGCCGCTTTAAAGCAGGCTTTTCGATGAGAACAAAAAGATTGTCGGCCGAAAGATAGAGACTGCCGCTACGATCGAAATAACCAATCTTCTCCTCGCGCAGAAGCGCTCTGGCACCAGGGGAAATGGAGTCGGCCATTAATAGCGGGAGAACTCTGGCATTGCCCGGCGGCATCGCTGCAATGTATCTTTTTAGCTGCCAGATTGCTTCCCTGACGTCTCTTGGAAAAGCAGATCTTTTGGCTTCGACAACAAGCTTGAACGATGCGTCGGAAAATCGCGCGTCTAAAAGGAAATCTGCGTAAGATTTTCCGGTCTTCGCCTCAAGCCTTGGCTCGGACGTGATTTCCCCGCCTGCCTCCGTAAGGCTAGTCGCCAACTCGCTCAACATATCAAAAGCTATGGGCTCTTCCATCGATATTCCCTGCACAGCAAATATAGCCCTTATGCCGCATATTTGCAGAATTGTCGATATATACTGCGCAGCAAACAAATAGATAACGTTGGGGCTCTCCCGCCCCGACCGCTAGACAGGAAGTCGAAGGCCGAGACCTTCAGCGTGCTTTGACCGCAGGCGCCGCGTGACAGGCCGATTAAGAAATTTGGGCAGGCGATTCGCGTTCGAGATTTGGGCACTCAGCGAATTTCAGCTTTTCATTTCCGTGTATTCCTGTTGCTGGGCTATGACGTGGTCGTCTTCCCAGCGCGAGGGAACACAAAAACGGATCCTTTTCGGCAACCCGATATTCGGTTCAGGGTAAGAGAATTCCATTCGACAACCTGTAACTTCAAGAAGTAGATTTTGGCGCCACGGTTAGATAGCGTGCGGCCTCACGGTAAAATGTGGTGCTAATGCAAGCCAATGAGTGAACTCCCGGAGATATCGACTTTCGACAGTTCAATACGCTTCTTGATCCCTGTGGTCGACGGCGAGCCCACGAAGGCAACACCGCTCCAAGGCTTCTCCGTGAGCCTATGCCATAACGCGCGGCTCATTCGCGCGGCGTCGTTCCTTCCGTCTTCCATCTATGATCTAACCGAGGATGGTCTGCGGACCTTCGCGCCCCGGCGAATCTGCGGGGTCAATCCGATCAACTGGATTCCGATGTCTCCACGGGCGATCCGCGCCGCGCCGTTGCCCGCTTATCTACCTTTCAACGTCCTTTTGGTTGGCGCGATGCACGCTGCCGCCGACTTTCGCACTTGGGCGCAATCGTGCGCCATCGCTCCCCTCATCGTCGCAGACAAAGAGGGTGATCTGGCTTTATCGGATCTCACGATCAACGCGTTACAGGCGTATTGCCTATGCGCCTGCGATCGACTGCCTCGATCGGTCGCCCCGGACCACGTTCGTGACGCCAGAGAAGCGCTCCAAGGATGGTCGCCTCCTCCTTCACGTCGTCTCAAATACAAGATCCGGGGCCATGCAACCGTCGTCCCGAACTTGATGGCCCTGTCGGCCTTTGGGTTTGCAGACATGGTGGATGGCCCCTTTGACGACATAAGTAACGGGATCGACCCATATGTCGAGCAAATCGTGGCCACTACCAAGAGTATCTACGCGGAGCGCGAAAAATCCGATGCTGGAGGTGCTAGCGACGCCTATCGCAGCTTCCCCGACCTGAACCTGTTTGCGCCGGCAATGTTCTCCCACGTGGCGACGATGGCTCCTCCCGCTGACATGGTGGGGCCAGAAAAGCAGCGGTTCTTAACGGTTAGGAACGCCCTTGTACGCCAGACTGGCTACGGGTACACCGCGAAAACACCGCATCAGGCAGAGGCTTTGTTCGGTGCGTCGCTGGAGGAGATAAAAGCAGGGCGAGCCAAACCGTCACCCCACCCGCTCTCGCGACTTCGCCAACTGGAGCTCGCCCTCGCTACCGAGGCGATCGCCGCCCTTTCAGCCTCGGATCTCTCGGCAACCATTCGTCTTCCAAACGCCGTCAACACGACATCGGGGGCGGTACGGCAGTTCGCAGCGCATTATCGTAGCGACGGGGACGGATCAAAAAAGCGGCTACGAGCCTTTCAGCAGCTACAGGCAGCACTCGCCTCGGCCTTCCCCGCACGCTTTCTGCCGCTCGTGAAATCATCAAAAGACGGAGTTCGCATTGTTGCCGACGCCCATATGGAATGGCTCGATGTCGATGGCCTTCCGCTTTGCCTGAGGAAGAACGTCTCAAGAATTCCAGTCACACCCGGGAACCTGTTCATCGACCAGCTGGCGCCGCTTCCTCTGGTCAGGCTAATCCCCGAAAGTTTCCGCCGGATCCTCGTCATCAGTGCACTGAAACGCGAAGACCCAATACGGCCGATGTTCGAAATCGCCTTTGATGCCTTCGGCGAGCACTGGCACGAAACGCTTCAAGTCGATTTCGTGGAGGTCTCTAATGCCGACGAGCTCGTTTCCGCCCTGAATGAGTTCGAAGGCCCCCTGGTAATCTTTGATGGACATGGCAGTCATCCAAAGGACGGGGTTGGGGTGTTGCACCTCAAGGACCAGGAGATTGACGTCTGGCAATTGCGCGACCGCGTTCCACAACCGCCGCCGATCGTCATTTTGAGCGCCTGTGATACCCACGCGGCCGATAGAAACCATGCGACGGTCGCAAACGGTTTCCTGGCTTTGGGATGCCGATCCGTCCTCAGCTCTGTCTTTCCCCTCGACGCACGCGCGGCCGCTGCATTCGCTGCGCGATTGGTCTTCCGGATTTCCGACTTTATCCCGGCCGCGGTGGAGACATTCGGCCGGGCGCTGACCTGGACCGAGATCGTCTCGGGCATGTTGAGAATGCAGGTCCTGACGGACTTTTTGCGATTGCTTCAGCACAGAGAAATAATCGACGAGGCGACCTACGTGGCGGTCCATCAGAAAGGCAATTTTTCCATCAATGGCGGGTCAAGTTGCCCGTTCGAGGATGTGCTCGATCTGCTCGAAGAGGACGGCCGCAGGAGAGAGCTACTGAAAACCTGCCTCGACACGGCGATCGCCAATTCGAGCGCGCTCGCCTACCTGAACCTCGGGCGTCCGGAAACGATCTTGCTGGACACGATGGAGCGGATGGCGAGAGACGATGACGATATTTCGGAAAGCGTGGCGTGAGCGCGGCTGCCGGCCGGGTTTTCATCAAAACAGTCAAGGGAAAAAGAGATGGTTGAGCTTCTAAGAACCGAAATCGATACCGAACATCGCTACCGTCTCACCTCGACCGACCGCGGCTATCTCCTGTCATGCGCTCAGCGCACAGAGATCGGTTTGATGATTGGACCATCGGAATGGCTCTATCGAACGAGAGAGGCTGCGGAGAAGGGGCTTACCCTCATCATGCTCATGAACGCCTGGTGGAGCGCCATGACACACGGTTATCCTGCCGGCGATCTTCCGAGCCGCTGCGAGATTGCCGGGGCAGAGCATGCCGAGGCGGTGGCGCGCCTCGGCGACCAACCCCTGGTGGGACGCGAGGTCAAGGACCTGCGAGAGCTTGAAGACGCGACTTTTAGCTAAGCCCACGCAGCGTTTGACAGACGGGCGACACTTTAGGAACGGCAGGTCCATGCGCGGGAAAGTAATCGAGTTCATCACGATCGAAGATGTCCGTCAGCTCATTGTGGACGGCGTGAGCGAGAGCCTGAACATCGAATTCAAACTGCATATCCCGGTGAGCCCGGAGGAGCAGAAGGCCCAGCGAGCGAAGGATCCGTCGCTTTCCGTTCCTCGCGGCTGGCAGGGCTCCGGGAGCATTTCGAACTTTGGACGCGATGCACTTTCCGAAGAGATTGTTGCCTTTGCCAATGCTGGCGGCGGGACGCTCGTTCTCGGAATGGAGGAGACCGAGGCAGCGCCGCCGAGAGCTTCGAGGCTGAACGTACTCCCGAATGTCTTCGACCTCGAGAGCCGCCTGCGCGATGCGTTCAACGATTGCATCGAGCCCAGGCTCCCCTACCTTGCCGTACGCTCCCTGGTGACCGAGAATGATGGCTCGGGGGTCGTGCTTATCGAAACCTCACCCTCATCGCTTGGTCCTCATTGGGTGAAGAAAAGCAGAAAACCGACCATTCGCAGAGAAGATCGATGCGATACTCTTTCAATGCCGGAGCTTCACGACATGGTGCTCAGACGCGCAAGATCGCTGGACGAGGTGCTGCACGGCAGGTTGAGGAACGGAGCCGATTCCAGAAGCACTTCGCAGACCACCTCGTTCATCTGAAGCCTGCGAATTTTCTCGGCGGCCCGAATGACAGCGGCGTTCCCGGTATGGCTGAAGCAGACCGGTCAGGCGGCTTTAGGCCTGCAGGTCACAAACGTTCCACACTTTGGAATCGGTCTCCCACGGCTCGAAAGCTTCAATGGCCTCGTTCCCAATCCCGGTGCCATCGGTATTCTACAGGGCTCAGAGCGGCGACCTACGCATTGGATTGAGACCTACACCTTATGTCGAAGGTTCGGGGCGCAAAATCCTTCGGCGGGGTGACGTCGCGCCAGGAGGGAGGGTTCGACAAGACCGTGACAGTCATGCGCGACGGCCTAGTAACAGTATCCTTCGTTCAGATCCGTCCGACGTCATCCTGCACATGCACGGCGGATCTCGTTATAACCGCCGCGGGTTTCGCCGTTGGGCTATTCGACCGCTTGAGGCGCAAGAGCAGTTATCCTGCAGCACCCGCCGACGTGAGCGTTGACATCCACACGATGGGCGAAGTCGGTATTGGCCGGTTCGATGGGTTCAATGGCGGGGCAGTGTTTGGCCGCTTGGCCTCCCGAACGGTGTTCCCGATTTACACTTTGGGCGACTCCCAGGATATTTCGGTGTTGTTGAACGAAATTAGTGGTGACTTGATGAACGACGGCGGAATGGACGCTACTTCCATCAACCCGGTGCCTGGCTCGGAAAGCTAACCAAGTGGAGCATGCGGGGACGTTCTAAAGTGAGGTGTAGAGGTGGCGGGTAATGTTTTGACCGTTCGAGAGACCGGCAGCGATGGGTCGCAGGGCCGGGAGATATCGATCACCGACGTAGAGTTTGCGCCGCTCGATTTTAACGCTCTGCGGGACGCAAAGCTCCACCAGCGTTTGGACATCCCGCTGAGAGGCCGCGGTCGGGTCCATTCGACCCAGGGTCTTGATATCCACCACGGAAAGATTGCGACTTTCAGCACGATCCTGGAGAGCCGCTTTACATCGAAAGCCATCGGACTTGTGCAGGGCGGATGGCTGCCTTCGGCTTTAGCACATATCGCAAATACAGTCGTGTTACCCGACCGCTGCGTGGTCGCCCAGCTCGCCTCACGATTGAAGGATGGGATTACGAGAGACGGATCCGAACCAGACTTCATCGACCTCTTCGCAGCCAATCCTGTTCGAATCAACCCCTTACTTTTTGTGCTTGAGGGGGACCAGGGAAGCAATCCAACGCCCGATCAACTCCGCCGGCACTTGGCTGAAGCACGCACGAAGCTGCGGTCGGCCTTGCCGAACTGCGAGATAGTTGCCGGAGATGACCAAGGTCTTCGTGGCGTACTGGGGCTCATCGAAGACACTCGCGAGGGAGGGCAGCGCAAGCAGTCATTCCTTCTTGAGATAAATCAATACGTCAAATCACCCGTGAGCCGCCAACGCCGCGACGTTGTTTGGAATCGCGTTGTTGATGCAGCGGCGCGTCACGGTCTTCCGACCGCTTCCCTCGTCGTCTTGGCTGCTCTGAGTGCGGTCGTCTCGCCGCAAAAGAACAATCCCGCTAAAGGCCTGCTTAAGTTTGGCCAGGAGTACGCTTTGGCGGATGTCTACAACGCGCTCGCCGACATTCGGGCGCTGGAGATCCTGACAGCTCTCTTCGGTTTTTTTCCGCACGAACATCTTATGCTTTGCACTGCGGACAGGGACATGGCGGTGTTCTGGGTGGGCGTGGCGGCCTCGAACTTTCGAGTTCAAGACGGGCGCTGCACGTATGACGTCAACCCGACACTACTACTTCCGAATATTTCGGCCACTCATTGGGGTTCGGTCTTCGGAACGAGCAACTAGTGCCTCAACATTCGCATGAACTCGCATAGGAAGGCCATCTTATCCCGAGGTGATCGATCGATGGGCGAACCTTGGTTCGGCTCGGTCCTCGCGCGTCGTGAGCAGAATCTCCAAACGGAATCAAATTTCTGCGCACGAAATTGACTTTTCGTGCGCTTGAACTATATTCTATGCATTAACCAATTGAGGAGTGCCGAGAATGGCGTTCAGAGCTGATGAAGCCGCCGTCAATGGTTTCGAACGAGCGAAAAGCTATCTAGTGTCGAGAAATTTCACTCCTGCTGAACGCTTGCGGAGCGAGCGTGCGCTACTGGATATCATCGATGAGTGTGGACCAGTTGTTGAAGGCTATCCGACATGGCATCCATTGGTATCGCGTCACGATGAGCACAATTCTGAGACTTATCCCAGTGATCGTTGCGGCTATCAGGGGCTTGATCACACGGTCTATTTCGCGCAAGGCTTTTTAACTTGCCCATATGTAAACGGCGAGAAAGTTGTCGCATCCGCTGACAGTCTCCCGCACCATCCTCGTGCAAAGATCACCGCTGAGATTCTTGACGTTCCCTTCTACAATACCGGTACCCAAGCGGTTCTTGTTCGCTGTGAATGGGATGCAATGCTTGAGCCGGGGAAGCTGGTGCCGAAATCACTTGCTGTCCCGCTTATGCTTGAGCAGGAAATCCCGGTTTGGCGATGGTCATCCCGGGCGGAGAACTGGGAAACGATGCGGCCTTACCTTCTCGGCGCTCCACATGGAAGCAGATCATCGCTCTTCGTCAGCCAAGATACAGCACTGGCAATGAAGAACATTTATCTCGCGATGGTTGAGAGTGGAATGTTCGGTCCCGTGAAGATGAGTTAATTGTGAAGCGAGCTCTGGGCCTTGAATTCTGCGTAAAGAACGAGCTCAGCTACTCATCAAACGATATGGATTGTTCGAAATGGCGCCAAAGCTGAAACCCGCAGGGTCCTCTCTCCGAGATAAAGTAGCTGGCCTCTTAAAATGCATCCACGCTGACGTGGAGCTCGAAAAGGGTCTCGCAGTTACCACTGCAGACGTCTTCTTCATTGATGAAAGCAGCCAGCTTTTTCCGAAGAAAATCGCCGTTGAGTGCAAAGACTGGAAGAAAGGTCTCGCCTCTTCTGACATCGCGGAAATTTATAATCTCTACAGGCCGTCACTCGACAGCGGTGAAATCGATAATTTATTGATCATCGGGGACAAGGAGCTTTCACAACAGCCATCAAGGTCGACCTCAGCACTGCGTGATGTGACGTACGTCTCATTTGAGCGGTTTGTCACGACGCTGATGAATTTTAGCTATGTTCTTCAGGACAACATTGCGGCTTATCACAATCACGATTCCTCGAAGAACTTCATCCACACCAACGTAAAAGGGCAAAACAAGAGCTTGGAGCAAGCAGCTCTCGATTGGCTCGCATCAGACGAGAATATCCTGCTGACTTACGGTGGATACGGCGTCGGGAAGACCAGTTTTAGCCTGTATTTCTGTAAATTGATGACCGAACGGCACCGATCGGGGGAATTCGATAGGATACCAATCCGACTGACGCTTGGGGACCTGTTCACCAAACAGGACCTCAAAGGTGTCATATGCTCAGCGTTGACCGGCGCCGATGGGGGCGCCGCCGTCCAAAACTTTTCCTACAATCTCTTCCTTCAGATGAACCGTGAGGGATATTTCCTTCTGATCTTGGACGGCTTCGACGAGATGCGTCACGCCATGACGCTCGACGATTTCAAGTTCATATTCGAGGATATGGCCCTTCTTTTCGAAGGCAATTCCAAAACTATTATACTTGGCAGACCCGACTCCTTCTTCTCGGCGGAGGAAGAGAATGCTGTCATCGACGCGATCTTAACGAATGTGCTCGGTGATTTGCGCCGCCTTCGAAAAGTGGAAGTTGACCTATTGCGCAGGGACCAAGTAGCCACTTACCTCGACAACTTTCTCGCACGGAAAGCCGCTGATCCAAACATCAACCGGCTAAGGCAATTCAAAGACCGCGCGCTCGAAGACGAGCTCGATATTCTGTCGAGGCCGGTTCAGCTGAATATGTTCACGACAATCATGAGCAGTGCCGCGGCGCCGGAGGGCAAATTCAGCCGATATGATCTCTATTTTCAATTCATCTACCGTTTTGTCCATCGTGAGCATTCGAAGGCGAGCCGCAAGCTAACTGTCGATCAGCTGGGCGATTCGTCCATCGGATACAGCGACCCCCGTACAATATTCATGCAGAGGTTGGCGTGGTGGCTTCTAACCGAGAAAAAGGAAAACCGTTTTAGAGCCAATGAAGTACCGGCCGATTTCGTCCCACAATCAATACGAAATTCGCGCAGCAGCGACGCCGCACTCAGAGAGATCATCGTCGGATCTGTGGTGGAGCACGTTGGCGAGCCCTCCGTACTTGGGACGAAAGGGCCGCGGATCTACTATTTCCCCCACAAGAGCTACGTCGAGTTCCTGGTCGCAGAATTCTTCTGTCGAGAAAAATTCAGCATCGAAATGTACACTACCTTCTTCCGCTACATGAATAGCGAGATTCTGTCGTTCATTGCGGAAGGTCCAGCAGAGGCAGTTTCGAACATGCGCGCCGGGCTTGAGCACGCCAAAGGCACGATCAGTCCAGAAGTCCTCATGATTACCGCGCGGGACCCAGCGATCGAGCAGGAAGAGAAGACACTGGCGGAGGGCAATACCACGCCTGGCCGCCTGTACGTCTATTACCAGTACCTTTTGAAGAATGGGAGAGCTCGGCAGGAGAT
>NZ_VSZV01000351.1:73185-77798 GCF_008919455.1 Rhizobium sp. PEPV16 | reverse complement strand
GGAGCGCGCCCGCGCCTCGATCCTCAATTGCCGTGACGAATCCATCTGATTGCGGAACAGACCCCAGAACCGCTGCTCTGGGTTTGGCAGCGGAACGCCAAACACACCGCCCAGATGAAGAGGCATTTCGAGCGGCCGGGGTGAACCGTGCGAGCATCGGGTTCAGAGCCTCGATCTCGTTGTTCAATAAGCAATCAAAGCTCGGAGCCGACGGCCACTTCGGTCAATCAGTTGCGCCGCCATGGTAAAGCCGCATCAATTTTGACTTAGTCTACGGTCCTTCAAATTCAGACGGTCAGTCCTGCCTCAAGACCGCGGGAACTGCTGCCGCCATGCGCCCAGTCGGTTTCCGTGTTCGGCTGCGCACAGGTTACGATAGAACCAACCTTTGATCGAGGAGAAGGCATTGCCGGATATGCCTACCCGAGCCAGGTAGGCCGCGGCCGTGGGCGATACCCTGATTGCGGAGGACTATGACCCAATTGGGCTCGATCATTTTCGCTTTGCCGGACGATGAGCTTGCGCTGGCGCAGAAAGCTTGCACAACCGTGATCGGGTTCGGCGCGTCAGCTATTAGTCATCTATGCGAGGGGTACGCGCAAAACGAACTTACGCAATTTTGTATAGCCGGAACATCGGATCAGGCCGTATTGCCACGTCGAAGGGCTATCCTCTCACCAGCGAAGATCGGCTCGCAATCATCGAGCAGCGCCAACGGAACTATATCCCAGCAGTTGCTTGTTTTCGATTGGACCCAGCGAGCCCAGATTCAAAAAATATAGACCGGATGGACTGCAGTCGCTATCTGAAAGGCTTGCGATGCTGAAGACGTCGCCGAACCTTCGAATCAGACACCCGAGGCTTCTTTAAGATGAAAAAAGTCCAACGCAGCTTTGCCGTCGAATATAAATCCGGTCGCCGAAAACTCAATTTCAAACCGAACTCAATCTGGGGAGACACCGATCTCAAGTCCGTTGCTCAAGATCTGCAGGACGAGGCAATGCCATTTATGTCATTAACTCCTCAGGCAAAAAGCAGCGAGATGCTTGCATCCGGGGAAGAACAGGCCGGGTCGTTATTGACACTGCCGATCGAGCAGGAGACAAATGCATCGGCTTTACAGGAGATCACAATGGCCGACGAAAACGATGCGATGATCAATGCTGAAACGCCGGCCGCCACGGCGTCCGATTTATCGAAGAAAGTGCGCAAACCTCGCGTTAAGAAGGCAGTCCCTGAAACGCCCCCAGCCCCGGTTTCTGTGCAACCAGCATTGGCTTCGAATGCCGCCGCCGGAAAGCAGAAGAGAGGACGCAAGGCAAAGTCTGACGAAAGCGCGACAAGCGCCAGACGTGCGCCTATCAAGCGTGCTCCGAGGGCGGTGCAGGCAGCGACGGCACCGTCGGTGGCTGCAGTCGACGAGTTTGCGGATCTTCTGCAGCTGGAAGAGGAAAACCAGAGACTGCGCAAGCTGCTGGCTGAGAAGCTCCGTGCTGAAAATGCCGATCTGCGAAAGCGACTCAACCTCGGTTGAGCGACATTCGTCGGGCCGCATTCTCATGCTTATTGAAGTGAATATTCTGGCGGCGGTTCGTTCTGCCGCCAGCGGTTTTTCTCGCACGTTGCACACGGGGTAGAATTCGAGGTCGAATAAAATGGCGTCTGCATGGAAACTTCTTGCCCGGCTGGTGTCTCCGCGACGGCAGCAGAAGCAAGAACACCGCTCGACCGATGAGGTGAAGCCGGACGTATTGGCCATCGCCGAGCCGTCTGGAACTGCAGCCAAAAACGAGCTGGGCGCCACAGACCGTCCTACGGACGAAACGGCAGTTTTTCACGATCATTCCGCGGCGGTGTCAGGCGACCCGGATCATGCCGACGGGGCGGAAAGCGCTGTTGATGGTCCCGCAGAAATCGAAGGCGCTAGGCCGGAGGAAGCAGCTGATCCAGCCTTGTCCGATGAAGCCGCCACAGCTGCGCATGCCGCACCAAATGCCTTTCGACGGCTTGGTGAAGGTCAAACGCGAAAGCGCAGCACGCGGGGCAAGAAGGCGAAAACTATTGAGGTCGTTCTCCCACGGCCTCCAAGCGTTCCCACTGCTTCTGACGATGCAATCAGCCTCGATGGCGAGATCAGGCTGCTCCGGGATCAGTTGGCGCGCAAGCTTCGAATGCAAAATGCACAATTGAAGCGTATGCTGGAGCGGTTCGAGCGCTGAACGTGTCCAAGCCCGACCAACGACCGCGAGCTTGAGCAGCGTGTCAACACATTTTCATGCTAAGCTCGGCAGAAACGCAATTGGCGCCCGGTGAAGCGCCGCGCAAGGAACAAACCGCGCCTACACTCGAACTCCAGCTATCAACAGTATGATCTGGACCTTTCGAATTAGCCGACGATAGCAATACCGACACGCTTCTCGCAGGTCTCACGAATACGACGTTCCAGATCGGCCTGATCGGGGGAGACAGGTGTAGTGGTAGGTGGACCGATCGAAGTTCTACGCTCCACAGGCAAGCCGGATCGAGGCCATCCAATCCCGGCACATGTCCTTCACCACCTCCCGCTTCCGAGCAGGCCTTAGAGCTTTCGCAGAACGACGTCTTGCAACATCTCACGGTCCAGCGTCAGATCTGCGACAATCCTTTTCAACCGCGCGTTCTCGTCTTCGATCTGCATCAGCTTCTTCATTGACCTTGCCCCCAAGTTTTATCCAGTTTTGAGTTCGCTCCAGCGGTTTTTGGTTGCTGCTGTTGATTCGATAGCGGCGGGTTGCGGTGCGGAGCCATTTCGTCTGCGCAGCACCGCATCACGTCGCGGGTTGAGTGTCTGAGCGAATTCGGCCGGTGTCAGCCAGCCAAGGCCTGAATGCGGGCGTAGCCAGAAGCCGCTTCAGCTTCGTGTTCTCGTCCTCCAGCGTCTTCAGCCGCTTGGCTTCGGATACCTCCATGCCGCCGAATTTGGCCTTCCATTTATAGATGCTAGCATCGCTGACGCCATGCTTGCGGCAAAGATCCGAGACCGGCGTGCTAGCCTCGTGCTCCTTCAGAATGCCGATGATCTGTTCGTCTGTGAAACGGTTGCGCTTCATTCTCTGGTCCTCTCAATGGGCCAGAGCTTACTTCAAAATGGATTATCAACGGGGCAAGGTCACGGGGATTGCTCAAATCTCCCCGCTCGCAGCGCAGCTTTCATTACTTATCCGATTTGAAGCCTGTCGGACCGCCTCTCCAAACGCGGTAGTGATCGCGGACGGACTGCGACACGACATGTCGGCAGCCCTACAAACCCTCCGAATAGCGACAACGAAACATGTGCAATCTCGAAGGCTTACCAGCGCAACCTGACTGGCACGAGTAGTGCTCAGAGTAAGCTGGGTCGCTACTGACCTAATCCGATTGTAGGAGATCAAGCGCCTATGAAAACACCGTGGCTGCCGAACAACGTTTGGAGAGAAACCTGATGGCTGCTTTTAGAGATCCAGACGTTCCACCCTCTCCACTTCAGAAGGAACAACGTCATGAGTGAATCCGATCGCTTTGTGTGGCAGAAACTTGGTCGCCATTTCAAGCCCAATGATTTGGCAGGTCTCGTGAGCTCACGCCGGCAGTTTACCGCACATCTCCTGGCAGATCTTCAAACCATAATCGAGGACCTAGTCGCACCTTGGTCCCCTGAGCTCTTGGGCTTCCATCAATGGATCGAGTTTCTTCCGATGAAGCTGTCAGACCTGACCACTTCCGAGGGAAAACACTCCGTGCAACTGACGCCCGTGCAGTATCAGGACATCGACATTGGTGAAGATGAGCCATACGCTTCGATTAACAACGGTCTCTGGCAGATAGACCTCGACGACAACGTGCCTGCAGCAGTCATGCTGTCAAAGTTCAAAGCCCGGGGTGGTTCAAAGGTCCAGGTCGAAATAGTTCATCTGCCTAATGACGTGGGTTATGACTTTGCCGAGAGCTTTCTGCGTACAATCGAGGCGCAGGGCAAGAACTCCCGATATTATCGCAACAAGGCTGTCTCTTTCGAGTCCACTGACTTCGAAGGCAAGAACGAGACAATGCGCGTGCATAAGCTCCCTGCTGTAAGCCGGGACGACGTCGTGCTCTCAAAGGCGACTATGGCCCAGCTCGATACGCACATCTTCGATTTTGTTAATTGCCGGGAGGAGTTGAAGCGCCTCGGCCAGTCAAGACAGAAGGGGATCCTGCTCTACGGAGAGCCTGGCACCGGCAAGACCCATGTCATCCACTATATCGCTGCCAACCTGCCCGGGCACAGCATAGTTCTGGTCACGGCTGAGCAGATGCTGGGTATGGAGAAACACTTCGCGCTGGCTCGTGTCCTGCAGCCATCCATCATGGTGTTTGAGGATGCGGATCTGGTTGGTCGTTCGCGCGAAGATATTTCGGGCCAAAAAGCAGAAACCCGCCTGAACCGTCTGTTGAACGAGTTGGATGGTCTTGGCGAAGATTCAGACATCATCATCCTCCTGACCTCGAACCGGCCGAAATCGCTCGAGGAGGCACTCGCCACCCGATCGGGCCGTGTAGATGCCGCGATTGAGATTCCTCTCCCTGATGACGATTGCCGCGAGCGGTTGTTCAAG
>NZ_VSZV01000351.1:33524-73175 GCF_008919455.1 Rhizobium sp. PEPV16 | reverse complement strand
GACGCCGTGCAGCAGGAAGGCGTCCTGCTGGCGGACGATTTCGCTTGCCACCTTCATGATGGTTTTTGCCCGCTGGTCAGTAACCGATGTTTCAGACCCACATTGTCTTGAGCCAGAGCCGTTGCTATCGGGAATTGCTCCTATATGCTCTGTTCGCGGCAAGAGATTCAGATTTCAGATGTCCAGAAGAAACCAGTTTAACGGGATTTGCCACGACATCCTCGGAACGTTTGTTAGCCGGTACAACGATCACGATGGTTATTGGTCCTTGGGCCAGTACGTTGCGCTCCTCGAACGTCTAGGCGAAAGCCAACTTCAGCTCACGCTGAGGGACGCGACTGAGGCTCCTGACAATCGCGTCATCGCTGCGTCAGAGAAGTATTATCGAGGCGCGGTTCTGCGAATGATGGAGGCCAATTCGATGCCGCAGGTGTGGCTCGCGAATGCAACCATCAAGGTTTCCATCGTTGCCCCAGCCAAGGTCGCTTGCGAAATTGAAATTGTTTCTGATCTCGGCAGGACTTACCGGAGCGAGCGCACCATAACTGTTCGGCCTCATGACCCCGTCATTGAGCTGCGGAGAACAGATAGATTCGGCCCTTCCAACCAAAAAGGCCGCTAAACTTGGGCTGCTTTGTTCATCCAATTCCACGGCAATAGGTCGGCGATCTGGCTTTGCTTGTGGCCGTTCACGATGGCGGTGAGGATACTCGTCAGATACGCAAACGGCTCGACGGCATTGAGCTTGCAGGTCTCGATCAGCGAGGCGACGGCCGCCCAGCTCTCGGCCCCGGCGTCGTGCCCGGCGAAGAGAGCATTCTTCCTGTTCAAGGCTATTGGCCGGATGGTCCGCTCGACACTGTTGTTGTCGATCTCGATGCGGCCGTCGGTCAGGAAGAGCTTCAAACCATCCCAGTATTTGGCGATGTAGGCCAAAGCCTCGCCAAGCGGGGATTTGGTCGCGACGAGAGCGCGGTGATGGACGAGCCACGCCTGCATGTCGGCGACCAGTGGCATTGATCGTTCCTGCCGTCCAGCAAGTCGAGTGTCCGGATCATGGCCGCGCAGTTCGGCCTCGATCCGATACAGCTCACCGATCCGCCTGACGCCGTCCTCGGCAATCGGTGCTGTTCCATTGCGGGTGATATCAACCAGCTTGCGACGGGCGTGGGCCCAGCAATAGGCAAGGCGGATGTCTGGACCAATACGGTCTGGTGCAATCAGTCTGTTGTATCCGGCATAGCCATCCACCTGCAGGATGCCGGAGAAGCCCTGCAATATACGTTCGGCATGAAGCCCGCCGCGACCGGGAGCGTAGGTGAAGGCCACGCCTGGTGGAGCGCCGCCATTCCAAGGGCGATCATCTCGTGCCAGCGCCCAGAAGTATCCGGTCTTGGTTTTGCGGGAGCCGGGATCGAGGACCGGGGCACGCGTCTCGTCCATGAACAGTTTGGTCGAGCGCTTCAGCTCGGCGACCAGCGCGTCGAAGACCGGACGCAATTCATAGGCTGCCCGACCGACCCAGTCAGCGAGCGTAGATCGGTCGAGGTCAATGCCCTGGCGGCTCATGATCTGCGCCTGCCGATAAAGCGGAAGATGATCGGCATATTTGGAGACCAGCACATGGGTGACGGTCGCTTCCGTTGGCAGCCCCGCCTGGATCAGCCGTGCGGGTGCCGGAGCTTGAACGACTCCATCTGTGCAGGCACGGCACGCATATTTGGGGCGACGGGTGACAATGACGCGGAACTGTGCGGGGACCACGTCCAGCCGTTCGGAGACATCCTCGCCAATGCAATGCAGGCAACCGCCGCAGGCGCAGATCAGGCTTTCCGGCTCGATCACCTCCTCGACACGGGGAAGATGTTTTGGAAGGGAGCCACGATTGATCGCGCGTGGCTTGGCAATCCTCTGTCCGGTAGGAACGTCCGCCTCATCCTCGGCATGGATCGCGGCCATCGCTGTTTCCAGGTCTTCCAGTGCCAGATCGAATTGGTCCGGATCGGTCTTCTCGGATTTGCGCCCGAAGGCTGCCTGCTTGAAAGCAGCTACCAGCTTCTCAAGCCGTTCGATCCGCTCATCCTTGCGGGCGATATGTTCGTCCTTACTGGATATCGCGGCGTCTTTGGCTGCCTCGCGTGCCTGCGCCGCAATCAGCATCGCCTTCAGGGCGGCAACATCATCGGGAAGGTCGGCGGCATCAAGCATGGCCGGAAACTACCAAATCCGGAGCCGATTTGCCTTCGGAATTTGCCGTGCTGAGTCATCGTGCCGCAGCTATTCGATAGCCTCCGGCGTTCTCGTCTGGACGGCATGAACCCGCCGCCAATCGAGGCCTGCGAACAGGGCTTCGAACTGGGCGTGGGTGAGTGTCATCAATCCATCCTTGATGCTGGGCCACGTGAACGTGTGCTCTTCCAGCCGTTTGTAGGCCATGACGATCCCGGAGCCATCCCAGTAGATCAGCTTCAACCGGTCCGCCTTGCGGGACCGGAACACGAAGACCGTTCCGGTGAACGGGTCCTTGTGCAACTCGTTCTTCACCAGCGCCGCCAAGCCGTCATGACCCTTGCGAAAATCCACGGGTTTGGTCGCCACCATGATCCTGACGCGGTTCGACGGAAAGATCATGTCGCCGCCAAGGCACGCGCGATGGCCGCGATCCGGGCAGTCGATGCCCCTTCCTCAAGGCGGATCGTGACGGGACCGAGGACGATCTCGGGGCGACCAACGGTTTTAGGCGGCGATTCCGAAACAAGCGGATCGACGATGACCGCCGCGAACTCTACCGCATCCTCTGGTGCTGGCAGGATCAGCTTGCCATGCCGAGCCATCGTCCGCCAGGTGGAAAGGCTATTCGCTCGCAATCCATAGCGCTGCGCAACTTCATTGACAGTCGTGCCAGGCCTCAAGCTTTCCGAAACAATCTTCGCCTTGACCTTATCAGGCCAATGTCGGTGAACCTCACGTCCAGGCTTCCCGGTTGTGAGAAACTCCAGTGTAGTCTCCATGGAGAAACTCCTTTTAGCTCATCCATGGAAGGTCGATCACAGATCAGGCGACAGCAGACAATGTGGGGTCAGAACACCGGTTACAGGAGATCGAAAGTTTCCTAATCAACACTTTCTCGAAGGCGACTCCCGTCAACCGAGTGGGCGTAGCTTACGCGCTATCCGCCGACTATCTAGGCCGAGCAAAATGCGAGCCTTTGTTAGAACGTCTCGTGGTTTTCATCTTGAACAAAGTTGGAATCTTCAAGCTCAGGGAGATGCTGGCGGGTGGTTCCTCCATTTATTCCGTCGACGGGCCGGCCGCGCACATGGTCTTTCTTTCGACATGCGTGTCGATTGAACGAGGGGCAATCTCAGTGGATGTGCGCGAGATGAAGCGCTTCGCCCGGGATGCCTGCCAGAAAAGCCTGTATGTTAGCGGTTACGACGCAGCACCAAGCAAGGACACAAAAATTTACACCTTGAAAATCGGCTCCATTCGGGGGCTTTCAGTCGAGATAAAAGAATTTCTCCTCTCATTGCCACCCAAGTCATTGCACAGGTTCAGCGCACAGGTGCACGGCAGGGCTGACGAAGTTTTGGCGGGTGCTTCAAACACGTTCCGATCGGCGAGAAACTAACCTCACCGGAGCATGATCTCGGTCCTCTGATGTGGGTTTTCCGTTGTTGTGATAGCACCGACATCGTTCTCAAAAGTTCGACTGCGCGAGGCGCGAGGCAAGGAACCGCTCGATCTTTTCACCAACCTCGGGAAACATAAATTTCAGAAATGGCAGTGAATCCTGATCAGGCAGATAGCGCTGATCACCGGCGCGGATTGCCTCCTTCAATAGGCGGGCGCGCTTCTCCCATTTCTTGCTCTTGTCTCGAGATACCAACAATTCTTCGCACCCGTATATGCGAAGCGCGAAACCCATCGCCAACGCATGCTCGGGATAGCCGCCACATATTCGGTGTGCCACCTCGACGAGGTGCTTGAAGTCCCAGCCAACCGGCTGTTTCTCGCGAGCGCTTAGAATTCCGTTCATGAGACCGGTTACTGCTCGATCATATCTCTCGTTGGCCGGTGGCGTTACGCCCCGGGCCGACAATTCTCCAATCAGGCTGAGCCAAGCTTCCTCGGTCGACACGCCGCCAGGCGTATGGTGGTTCCTCCCGATCCAAAAGGAACAAATCCGTTCGCGCAAATCGTCGTCGCGACTCTCAGTGCTTTCCTTTTCCTGCTTTAGAAGCTGTTCCGACTGGCCTGAGTAGTCGAAGGCCCATGCCGTCTGTGTATCGAGATTGGCGGTGAGATCCCGAAAGGCTATGATTTCTGACTTCCATCGGTCTTGTATGGCGCCTGAATCAATTTCCGGCACGCGAAAATGCGCCCGAAGATAAAAGGTCCCGGTGCTTTCAGAGAGAACCGTAGTTTCCTCATCGACCACAAGGATGTTCGAGTTGTTGGGAAACAACAGGTCATCCGTCGTTAGTCGGCGGTAATTAGGGTCGAATTCGGCCATTATCCAAACAAGCAGCGCTCCTTCGTCGCGGTAGAAGGTTCGCCGACCAGCGACGACGTCCAGAAAGGTTGTTGAGAGTTGTGCCTCGAACGCAACGCGCCCGTGCACGGTGATGGCTTGGACATCAGGTTGCCGGCGGCTTGCTGGTTCTCGTATGGAGCGCCAATGCTTTTCAACCAGGATCTTTTCGTTGGACGGGTCCGCGGATAGACTTCGCACGATCCGCTCCTTCACCACCCGATGGGCAAGGCTCTCCCGCTGGCCTCGATATTTCAGAGCTTTGATATCCTCCCGGCTCAATAGGGATCTGGTAACGGACGGACAGGACCCATCCTCACGACTGTGCCGGAAAAAGAAGCGTTTCTCTCGTGAAGCTACGAGATAGACCGGAGTCGCACATAGAGCGCACCCATACCTCGGTGTGTTGGCGAGACTTTCGCTAATCGACATCCTCTCGGAAATGAGTCGGTCATATCGGCGCCCTGAGATGAACGAGACAACATCGAGGAAAGCGCCAGTTTCGAGATCGATAATCTCGCTGATTTCGGGATCCTTCACAGGCTCGGCGAAAGCGAGAGGATCGAACGTAACGTTTCCTTGCACTGCCATGACCTTCAACTTCGAATCTCTGTGAGCCTACGGAGATTCGGTTGCATTTTCGAACGCAAAATGAGCAAATCCAATGGTTGATTGCGTTGTTGCGGAGGGGAAACGGACCGATCGTTTTCAGATAGGCACGGCTACCGCGGGGCCGAGCCGGACATTTCCATTCGGGAAGATGCGCCCGACTTTCTCCGTTTTCAGGTCGCCAGCATCGCGGAAAAATGCGACCTCAGGCCCAGCGAAATTCGGTCCATCGTTTGCAACGTCCTCTTGGAGGTACCGGATTCCAGGAATTGGAGTGAATATCCGAACGTTTGGGACGAGGTCCTTGGGCTCCTCCAGCACTGCGATTGGTATAAAGTTTACGACATCGCCGAAGCTATCTGGCGGTCTCTCGATCGCCGACCTGATCAGCAAACTCGATTTGGAAGCGAACTAAACCGCGTATTTCGTGAAAAAGGCATCGGGTGGGAGCTGAAGCATCCGGACGGTATGGTCTTTCGAGGCGGCCAAACGTTCAAGGTTGCCACCGAGGAGGCCGTCGCCACCTTTGCCAAGAGTGGAAGATATACGGCAGCAGGGGAGATCCGCGAAGCCTTAAAGGATATTTCACGCCGACCCGAACCTGATCGCACCGGCGCAATCCAGCACTCTATGGCGGCGCTTGAGTGTGTCGCTCGTGACCTATCCAATGCTCCAAACATGAACCTGGGTCAGCTCATCAATGGTCTCGCCCTCACGCCCCCATTGGGCGAAGCGTTACACAAGCTCTGGGGATATGCTTCGCAAAATGGCCGACATGTACAGGAAGGGCGCGATGCAAGTGCTGCCGAGGCTGAGCTCGTTGTCAGCGTTGCGTGCAGCATCGCCGTCTTTCTCCTGAACCGGTCGGTATAGCACGCTACCCTTCAAAGGTACGCAGCCCAGTCCGGCGATTGCGCGGCGATGCGCCGGCGGGTGCGCAATACGTCGCGGGCGATGGTGAGTTCGTGGGTGGGGGTGCGGATATCGCGGGTGGCGTCGTGGAGAACGAGGTCTTCGAGATGGACGAGTTCGCCGTCGATCCACAGCGAAGCGCAGGCGTCGGTGAACTGGCTGCGCTCGATCCAGCCCGCGCCGACCGGCGAGCGGGCGATGCGTTCGTCGAGACGCGTCTGTAGCGGTTACTCTGGAATTTCAAACGGCAGAACGTCATACGTCTGTTAGAGTTAGCGCGCAAAAATAGCCCAGATTTTCGCTAACGATTTCGATGGGGCTGTGCATGCCAAAGCCATTTCAAGATCGTGGAGGCGGCTATATCTCTTCGGAGGCAGACTGGTTGAAGGCACGCAGGACTGCTCGCGAACTCGATCGAGTCTTGGATGCTGGGCGAGCCAAGAAAGACGCGATCGCCAGGGCGGCGGCTGAACTTCAGCTGACATCCCGACAAATCTAACAATCTCCTTGCCCGGTATCGGGCTGAGCGAACGATATTGGCGATCCTTGATCATAATGGACAGGAGAATTCCAAGACGCTGAAGGTGCCGGTCGCAGAATGGCTACGCGGTAGAGTGGGGTCGCCTGAACACGAGGACAAGCCGGAACGAGTACTGCTGTCGTTCCTGCCCAGTGCTGAACGGCAACTTTCACCACAGGGACTGAGTATGTTCGCGTTGCATTACGACCGCTGCGCACACACCTATTTCTCAAGCATATGCATCGCTGCAGCCGTCATCTTCTGGATGTGATTTAACGAGTCCTGAGCCTAGTCCAGCCGGAGATTTCGCCAGCCAGCATTTTGGCGCGCCCCTTAATCATGAGGACCGCCGACCACGGTGGCTTCCGATACGGACCCAGCGTCGACCTCTGCCGTACCCGTGCGATGCCTAGGCCAAAACTTTGGCTTCTGCCGCCGCAGATATAAAGGCCTTTCTGGCCACCTCGATGTGCGTCAAGCTGTTCATAGCCTCGACACAACGATGTTTGGCGGCGTCAAGACAAGGGCTGTCGAGAAATGGCCATCTGTGCTCCAGATAGTCGATCGCCTCTGCAGGACCATGAATGAATTCAGATGAGCGCCTTCCGATGCGTATGGCGACGGGTGCGGTCCATCGAAGTTCAGGTATGTGGCTGTTTTGGTACATGCAAAACCTCCATGTTTTCCAACGAGCGTTGTCTATACATATAAGATGTGCAGATGCTCGTTCAACAGCACAGAATGCGAACGCTATCGATCCCCCAGTCGAGATCTCGTCCATACAAAGCTGATTCCAAACCAAGGCTCCGACTTTGTGGAAATTGAGCGCCGCTCTCATGCGACGCCGGCGTTGCTTGATGAACCAAGCGTCGTCAGCCGCTCTCAGCCGTACGATTGATACGCACTTCAGAGGCGGACTACGATCCGCCATCTGCAGAACTGCTGTCCCCACCCCTTGCCGTCTGTCCTCGCCGCCAACGCTTTTTGCGGCGTTTATGGGAATTTCGTGCCAAGCTGCAGGCGTCTCAGTCCCTCCGATCGAATGGAATAAACCGCCAGTCTTCGTAGACTCGCAGATAAGTCGAGTGAACAGGATCGGCGAGCCGACGCGACTTCATGTATGCCAGTGCTGAACATATTGACCCGCCGGCGACTGGTTCCACGTCTACCGCCACTCGCAGATTGCCAGGTATGCCTATCGATTCCAGCCGATCCAAGCTTGCTATCGTATTCTCGCCAGCCTCATAAAGCTCACCGACGACGCGATAGCCAATGCCGGGTTCATTGAACATCATCGGAGCAAACCAAGGGCCGGCAATCAGCATCGGATAACATTGCCTGGTTTGGAAAATTCCAAGAAACCTGGCGCGGGAAAGTCCTTGCTCATGGACGGGGAAGCCTTTCTTCAAAGTTCCAAAAACGAATAGGTTCCGTGTCATCCGGGCCAGCCCCATGCGGTATCGGCTAATCCCTCACAAGATGGGAGCGATCGTGATCGCCTGTTTTTCCATCCGGTCGAGGAGGATCACGCTCAGTCGCGCTTCATCACAGGTGGCGCCGTCGCCAGGCTTTCTGTTGCGTCCGTTTCGGGCAATCCTTCTACCCTTTCATTGTCCGGCGGGGCGCGACGTGTCGCTGACGATCTCGCCGGAGGATTGCCGGCTCGAGCTTTAACGCGCTTGCCGACAGCTGCACCGGGGCCTTCACCTTCAGGCCGGATCGGCTCGAGCTCCATCTCCGGTGGGCGCAGCTTATTTCGGTCTTCGATAGGGTCGTTTGATTTCTTCTGCATGATCGGACCTTTCTTCGATGCCGGCGGTGATCTCAGGGCGTCCGCGGCTTTCCCTACGGCTTGAGAACGACCTTGATGCAGCCATCCTTCTTGTCGCGGAAAGTCTTGTAGAGGTCAGGACCTTCGTCGAGGGTCGCACGATGCGTGATAATGAACGACGGATCGATTTCGCCCTTTTGAATGCGTTCCATGAGTAGCGGCAGGTAGTGCTGCACCGGGGTCTGCGCCATTCGGAATGTCAGGCCGCGATTGATCGCCGAACCCATCGGGATCTTGTCGAGGAAACCACCATAGACGCCGACGATCGAAACCGTGCCGAAGTTGCGGCAGCAATGGATTGCCTGCCGAAGCACGTGGGGGCGATCGGTTCCCATGAACGTGGCGACCTTGATGCGGTCAAGCCGTGAGTCCCAGCTCGCCGACGGATCGGCTTCGGTGCCGACCGCATCGATGCACGCGTCGGCACCACGCCCGTGGGTCAGCTCCATGAGTTTGTCGTAGATGTCTTCGTCCATGAAATCGAGAGTGGTTGCTCCCGACGCTTCGGCAAGAGCAAGCCGCTCCGGCACGGTATCGATCGCGATGACGCGCTCGGCGCCGAGGATGAAGGCCGATTTGATCGCCATCTGTCCGACGGGGCCGCAGCCCCAGATCGCGACCGTGTCCCCCGGCTGAATATTGCAGAAGTCAGCGGCCATGTAGCCTGTCGGAAAGATGTCGGAGAGAAAGAGCACCTGCTCATCCGTCAGTCCGTCCGGCACCTTGATCGGGCCGACGTCCGCGTAAGGCACGCGCAGGTACTCCGCCTGACCTCCACTGTAACCGCCAAGAAGATGCGTGTAGCCGAACAGGCCCGCGGGTGAATTACCCCACATCTTCTTGACCTTCGACGGATCGGGGTTGCTGCGCTCACATCCGGAATAAAAGCCGCGCTGACAGAAGAAGCATTCGCCGCAGGAGATGGTGAAGGGCACCACGACCCGGTCACCGACCTTGAGCTTTTTATTGTCATTGCCGACTTCGACGACCTCGCCCATGGTCTCGTGGCCCATGATGTCGCCGCTATGCATGTCCGGCATCACGCCGTTGAAGAGGTGAAGATCCGACCCGCAGATCGCGCAGGCCGTCACCTTGATGATGGCATCGCGCCCTTCCTCGATTTGAGGATCTGGAACGCTCTCGCATCGGATGTCGTGTTTGCCGTGCCAGGTCAGTGCTTTCATGTCGTCGTCCGCCTTTCGATCCCGAGCGCAAAGCGAACGCGCCGCTTTGCAACTCTTTCGGTTTTGGAAACGTCCGCGAGACGATTTTTTCGTCCCTGGTCTTGAAACTCAAGACAGCCAAACCGTGATCCGCGGGAGTTGTTCCATCAGAAAGCGAGAGGGATCCATTTGCCGGGAACAAATTCGCCTTGCGCTTCTTTAGCGGCCGAATCGACAATGGCGGGCATGGAGGGAGCGCAGCCGCGGCGAGATTGCCGCGTTGAACCTCGGCGCAATACCGGGAGCGTGCGCCCAAGCCGCACCGTGGCACTCATGTCTCTTCATGCAGCCGCCCAGCGGCAGGCATGCCGTTCGCAAGGCATCAAGGCCAGCGCGGCGACAATTGCTGCACGGGGCGGGAACAGTTTGACGCTTTTGAAGTTCTGATGCCACCAACCAGGAGACCAGACCATGAAGAACATCATCATCGCCTCAATCGCCGTTTCGCTTGCTGGACCCGTCATGGCCCAATCCGCCGCGGAAAAGTCTGGAGTCAACTCGCTGATCGGCATTGCACCGAAGACAGAGGACTTCGTGCAGGAGGCTGCCACCAGCGACATGTTCGAGATCGAATCCAGCAAGTTGGCACTCGAGCGCGGTGATTCTGCGACCAAGACCTTTGCTCAGCAGATGGTGACGGATCACGAGAAGACGAGCAGCGAGCTCAAGGCGCTGATTTCCGCCGGCAAGGTCAAGGCGCAGTTGCCAAGCGCCATGACCAGCGCGCAGCAGGACATGCTCGACAAGTTGAAGGGCCTTCAAGGTGATGATTTCATAAAACAATATCATTCCGATCAGGAATCCGCGCACGAGGACGCGGTCGATCTCTTCAAGCGCTACGGCGAAGGCGGCGACAATGCGGAGCTGAAAGCCTGGGCGGCAAGCACGAGGCCTGCGCTTGAACATCATCTGCAGATGGCGGAGGACCTCAACAAATAGCCTTCTGCGGTTGGAGCATCCGAGATTTGGAGAAAGCGGAGATGCTCCAGGAACCTTCCTTGCTCTTCCGGGTTAGGCGGCCGGATTGGGAGCCTACGCTGATGAATTATCTCTGGCTGTTTGCAGTGGCAGGAGGAGCAGCCCTTCTCGGAATGGCTCTCGCTTTCGGAATGATCAAGCAGGACGGGCGACGGTCTCTCTTCGCTATAGCCGGCGCTTTCATCGTTGCCATCGGTGCGCTGGGATTGGGCGTCTATGTCGCCAAGGCGCCGGCGGCCCCGGTGCGCGCCTCTGACAGAGAGCAGTCGCAGCAAAGGCTTCCGGCTGCTGCGACGACGGAGAAGGACCTGCCGGGAAATTGACGCCCAAACAATCGCCGATATGCGTTCTGGCTTAGGCCATAAGCGCGCCATCGGCAGGAGGTATATCGTGACGAATCTTGCAGCTGTCTCGGAGCGTGAGTTCGCCTCGGCTCTCGAGGCGATGACGGACGACGAGCTTTTCGAACTGATGGCTGATCTGGAGAAGCGGAGTGAAGCATTGAACCGAGCCTCGCCGACCGATGAGGTCTTCGCAAAAATCGCTCTCACGGAGAGCGCGATCGAAAGGCGGTTTCCCGGCCAGATGTTGTTGCCGTACAAGGAATGGAAAGATCGGCCTGACCGATTGACGCTGCAATAGCACCCAGGTCTTATAAATCAACGACCAACCCTGAAGCAGACGAAATGAGCGCCGGGTATCGGCCGGCACCGCCGCCTGCAGCGTTGCCATCGCAGTTTTCTTGAAGTTCATCAACGATGCCGCACAACAATCTGCCGACCCACGGCATCAAGCGCAGCCGGATCCGCGGCGATCCCTTGGAAATAGACAAGTCTGTCCATTACGGCACACTGGTTACGCCAATAGTGACGGCGAGCCGCAGGATTCAGGACGCGTGTTCGTGGAGATGGATAAGCTATTGAAATCCAGTTGAATATATCGCATTAGGCCGCTGAGTTTACGCTGATCTCGAATGCCACACTCGAACCAGGATACAAGTTCTCTGGCAACATGCTGCGCCGCCGGACTGGCAATCCCACAGGATTTTTCCTGGCACCATCCCTGCAAAACAGTCTGCAACATGGCGATATCACCAGGCTGCAGAGCCGGCTTCGTAATTCCCGAGTGCTGCATCATCGTGTTCCTCCCCACTATTTAAGGCGATCCTAAAATTTCGGATTTTCGATTTCAACCGCTGGTGCGGAATCGTACGAATCCGGCTCCCCTCACCTCACAATAGGCTCGGGAACCAACGCAGCACGATCGGGTTCGGCAGATTAAAGGACCGTCGCATGGCAAGCTTGAATATGGTACGCACAGCCTGTCAGTACCGGCTTGAACTGCCGTTTGGCAGCATGATGACGGTCCAAACAACTTTTGCAGGCGTCCGCCATGAAATCGCTCAGTCCGGTCGCTGGCAAGACGATCGTCATCATTGGTGAACCCGGCTTTGTCTCAGACGGCGTCAAGAAGGCATGGGCCGCGCGTCAAGCCGTAGTCGTCACCAGCAGCGTCTATATGGTCACGATGCGTAGCTCAAATGAAACCTTTGCATGTGACGCGGCGATCATCGACGTCACCATCCCCGACGAGGCGATGCTGATAATAAACGAATGGCTGGAGACGCGGCGCATACCCTTCGTCTTCGCTCAACGGCATCGGGCGGAAGCACTCTCAGCCGGCTTCGTCCTCAGCAATCGTGCCCCCGACATCAACGCGATCGTAGAAGCATTGTTCGGACCCGGTGCCGGTTATTATCACTAGATGCGTGCGTTTTCGTACCGAGCGTTGCGCTGGGGGTGTGCGGACCTCATGATGAGGCATGCCGGAGCCTTTGTGTCAGGAACGGCGCTTTGCTCGATTCTCAGTCTGCTCATTTGAAGGCCCTTGATTCAGCTGACCTCAGTCATCTGCGGGCCATTTTGAATACCATCTGTTGCGAGACGGGCACGCCTCTGCGAGCGCCTGAAACGCAGGAGATCGCGGCATTGCTGATCAGCCTTTACCGACATGGAGTGGCAGACCAGAACAAATTGCTTTCGGTGGGTCGCCTGGCATCGGCCCGCAAGCGCCGCCTTTGACCGCGGATCACGGCCAGCTTTCATCAAAAGATCGCTCAACGCGCGAGAGGACTGCCGATCAGCCGTCGAAATTCCTCCTCCGCCGCACCGTAGGAGCCATGCGCCTCTTCGATCAATCCGCGCCTGTTGAGAATGACGATCTGCCTTCGGGTGGACCGGATCAGACCTTTGCCTTCCAGCAGATGCAGCGCGACCGTCACTCCGGCGCGGCGGACCCCCAGCATCACGGCGAGAAACTCGTGAGTCAGGGATATCGTCATGCCGTCCGTTCGGTCATGGACCGTCAGCAACCACCGTGCGAGCCGCTCCTCGAGTTTGGCGTGACCATTGGCCAGCACCGTCGACGTCGTTTGCGCAAGCAACGCCTGGACATATGCGAGCAGCAGGCTGCGCAAGGCTCGGCTTTCTTCCATGGCCGCGGAAAGGATGGTTGCCGGCAATTTGAACCCGTGACCTGAGAGCTGCATGAATGTCCGATTGGCGGACTGGTCGCCGCCCAGCATCACGGCGGCACCTGTCATTCCCTCCCGGCCGACGATGCCAACTTCGATATCGCGCCCGCCCGGAAATCTGGCCACGATCGATGCTAGTCCCGACTCGAGGATATAGACGTCGCCGACCGGCGTATTCTCCATCTCAAGGATCACGGCGACATCGAGACTGATCGGCTCCATATGAGGCACGATCAGATCGCGCTCTTGTGGGCCCATGGCCCGCAACAGCTCATTTCTAAAATTCAATTGCTCATCATCCATGGTTTCGTCCACATACGGCCTTCCTTCGCCCGTTGCTGCGGCGAACCTAACCATCTAGAATCGTTGAGCAATACACTGTGCCATAGCGTACAGACGGTCCGACGCCCGCGCGACCCTGTTCCCTGTGAATAAGAGGGCCTGACGGTTCCAATCGCCGAAACCGCTCGAATGACGGCCCGCCGGCTACCCCTCTTCTGAAACGCCTTTCCCGTGGAAGTGGCCGGGCGACGAGGCTGCTATTTGCAGGTGGAGAGCGTGAGCCGGAGTAGCCGGTCTTAGCATCGGATTGCGGAGCGCCAAGGTGGCATCGAGATTAGGATCTCGGACAATCCACCCTCCAAGACGCAACAGTCGCGGCGCGCCCTTTACGGGAACAATCCGCAATGGTGAAGGTTAGCTGCACCAGAGCGTCTCATGCGGATGTAAGACATGACTATCCAAGCCCTTCTTCGCGCATATGCATCTATTCTCAGCCTTTTCGCGCCGTTCCAATTCACTTTTCAGCGGCGTGTTTTGTCGGAGCGCTGGCCACGGATATCGCCTATTGGCGCACGGCGGAGATGATGTGGACGAACTTTTCGTCATGGCTGCTGACCGCTGCCTGCTCCTTGGTGGAACTGCCGCAATCGGAGGCATTGTTGATTTCGCGACTGGGCGGCTGTCGTTAAGAGGAGGCATGGGATTGCTCTACACGCTCGGCAATCCCGACACACGGCCGACCGGTCGGACTTACCGTCGACAAGACCGGGGGTTGTTGATCGCCGACGACGCCGGCGAGACGATCTGGCGCGTCACCGGCGCGCCTTAGCTCTATCGTGTAAAACTTGACGCGGTCCTGTCTCGCCTTTGCGTGTATTCCTCGCGATCATACAGATGGCGGCACGGTCTATCCGTCGATATCAGCCAGTCATTTTCGGCTGACGAATTTGTTGAACCGGCTTATCCCATCCTCGGTCTTGTCCTGGTAAAGAAAGGCCAGCTCGTTTTCATCGAAAATGGCGAAGAATTCATCCCAGGAGATCTTTTCCAACTTCTCTTCCGGCTCTCCGAAGTCTATGCGCAGTATGCCATCTTGCTTGGCGCCTTTGACACGAGAAGGTTGTCCCTTGCGCGCTTCCACCCATTTGCGAATTGCTGAATGATCGGTCGTCGTATTTGCGGTCGTCATGGAAACCTCCGTTCGATTTCGGCCCCGCGGTCTGTCTCGGGGCACGGCGTCGAACCGACCGCGCGAGGGAAAGTTCCAGCCGATGGCGTGCTTGAGTAATGACGCGGAGGGCGCGTGGTCATCTTCCGGGATCATGCCGCGCTGGAGCACTTCCCTTCCGACCCTTGTTGTAAATCCGAGGAGTAATACGAGCGACCAAATCACGCTGGTACTGATCTCCCATGACGACATGGCGCAGCAGAAAAAGCGAGGTAGATAACGGTGCGATAGCGCACGAAGCCTGCATTTCGGCCTGGAAGGTCTATTGTATAGTTCCCTATTTTAGGAGTTTGGCCATGAGCGTTGCAGGAACGAGGTCCATCCTTCTGATGGAGGATGAGATTATCATCGCGATGGACGTGGAAGACATCCTTCATGGCGCCGGCTTCGATCGGATAGAGACAGTGTCGTCTTGTCGAGCGGCCGAAGAGTGGCTGACAGCGAACGATCCCGATCTCGTGGTAATGGACATCGAATTGACAGACGGCGTCGCTGGAGCGATCGCCAGATCTTTGCGCGGCCGCCGTATCCCATTCATCGTTTACACCGGTGCTCAGCGGAAGATGCACCCGGATGCCTTATCATTTTCCGAGGGCGTGTGGTTAGAAAAACCATGCGAGCCCGCGACATTGCTGACGGAAGTGATGCGCTGCATACGTCAGGGGCCGACGTCGATTGTGGTCGATGACTGCAGGGAAAGCAAAAAGACGCGATAAGGCCATCTGGCGGGAACATTGCCGTTGTTCTTTGGTTTGGCGAACCAAGGGAGAGGCAGATGAACCAGGGATCGGACGGTCAGGCTTTCATCATCTACATCGGCGCAATCACGTTAGTTGGGCTTTTGATCGTTTTCGGCTCGATAATCTCGTTTAACGCAAGCGGCAGAAATGGCGAGCCTGCAAAGATGTCGACGGAAGCGAAGCCCTGATGAACAAGCCCGAAAACGATCCCATACAGGCAACCCGTCCCAGCGCTCAACAGCAGCGAAACAGCCTGAAAGGCGGACGCATTGCCGTCACCTTGATCGCGACCGTGGCCGTCATCGCCTTCCTGCTTTACGTCACGATCCTCGTCTACGGCTTGGCGCATTGGATGTGAATGCAGCCCGAGCCTGCGATATCGGCTTGCTGCCGTGTCAGCTCCAAGGATTGAGTTCGGAACCTTTGATAGCGACGCAGGTTTGCGGTCTTTGACCAGCAAAGGACGAGTTCGATGCTCAATGCCGCCGACATATTGATTGATACGCTGATCGAATGGGACGTCAAGTTCGTCTTCGGCCTTCCTGGAGATGGCATCAACGGTGTCATGGAAGCGCTGCGCAAGCGCCAGGACCGGATCCGGTTCATCCAAGTTCGGCATGAGGAATCGGCCGCCTTCATGGCGAGCGCCTACGCCAAGTTCACCGGAAAGCTCGGCGTCTGTCTCGCAACGTCCGGACCCGGCGGCACGCATCTGCTGACGGGTCTTTATGATGCCAAGCTCGATCAGATGCCGGTACTTGCCATCACCGGGACGCAGTATCACGACCTGATCGAGACCTTTACCCAGCAGGATGTCGACCTGACCCGCGTCTTCGACAACGTCGCGATCTACAATGCGCATGTCAGTGATGCCTCGCACATGGAAAATGTCGCCAGCCTCGCCTGCCGCTCGGCGCTCTCGCGCCGCGGCGTCGCACATCTCTCCATCGCCAACGACGTCCAGGAGATGGACGCGAAATCGCGCTCGAAACGAAACCGTCCCAAACACGTGCCGAATCGCTATTTCCAGGGCCGCCAAATCCCCGAGGAAATCGAGCTCGGTCGTGCGGCCCGGATACTGAATGATGCCCGCAAGGTGGCGATCCTCGCCGGCCGTGGCGCCGTCGGCATCCAGGTGGAATTGCGCGAGATTGCCGACCTGCTCGCGGCGCCGGTGGCCAAAGCCCTGCTCGGCAAGACCGCTCTCGCCGACGACGATCCCTTGACGACCGGCGGGATTGGAATTCTCGGCACCGCCCCGTCGCAGGACATCATGGAGCAATGCGACGCGGTGCTGATCGTCGGTTCCTCCTTTCCCTATATCGAATATTACCCGCGGCCGGAAGGCGCCCGCGGCGTGCAGATCGACAGCGATCCCCAGCGAATTGGCCTGCGCTTCCCGGTCGATGCCGGTCTGGTGGGCGACGCGCGGGAAACGCTGCGACTTCTTAGGCCCAGGCTGACCAGGAAAACGGATCGGTCATTTCTGGAACAGGCGCAAACGGCGATGTCCGAATGGCGCCGCAAGATGGAGACGATGGAGACGGACCGGAGCGCTCCCTTGAAGGCGCAGGCCGTGGTGCGAGCCTTCGGCAGGCGCATCGCGGCCGATGGCGTTCTGGTGGCCGATTCCGGCCAGAACACCGAACTCGCAGCGCGCCATATCGACCTCGGCACGACAAACCAGTTCGCAGTCTCCGGCGCGCTCGCTTCGATGGCCTCCGGCCTGCCTTATGCGATAGCGGCGGGCGCTGCCGATCCGAAACGGCCAATCTATGCGGTCGTCGGCGATGGCGGATTCGGCATGCAGCTCGGCGAATTCTCAACCGCTGTGCGAATGGCTCTGCCGTTGAAAATTCTGGTGATCTGCAACGGCATGCTCAACCAGATAGCCTGGGAGCAGATGATGTTCCTAGGCAACCCGCAATTTGCCTGCGAGCTGGCGCCAATCGATTTCGCCAAGGCGGCAGAGGCAATGGGAGGCCACGGCTTCACGATCAGCAGCTTCGATCAGATCGAGCCGACTTTGGAGGAAGCTTTTTCCATGGCCGGTCCTGTGGTCATTCAAGCCTTGGTGGATCAATACGAGCCGATGATGCCGCCGAAGATGCCGAAAAACTACGCCAAAAATTTCCGCGAGGCGCTTGCCGATACGCCGGGTCATGAGGCGATCGAGGCAAATGTGTCGCGTTCGCCGCTGCGCGAAATGATGGCCGCCGGAGAGCAGGAAAAGGAGCTATCCGAAAACTCGACCGATTTGCCGGGCACTCCTTGAACTATCGAAGGAGGTGCGACGAACAGCTTGTCTCCAGCCGGCGGCGACTTTCGCGCCGCAGTTCATTGCCTGCGCCGGTTCTTATCGTCCGCGCCCGGTAGGTCCGGTCTCGGTCTCGCCTCGCCATCCGGCATGTTCAGACCATGCGTTTTTGCCGATTGAGGTCCCGCGATTGCGCCGCTTTACGCCAGCGGCGTGTTGGTTCCCCGACGCCGCATTTTCTGTTCGATTTCGTCCAGCACTTCCTCCGGCGTCACATGCTCTTTCAGTTCCTCGAGCTCCTCTCTCATTTCGATTTCGACGCCGAGTTTCTCGGCGATGGCCGAAACCAGGGTCAACACCTCCGTCGCCTCATGCTCCGCCAGAAGACAGATCTGCAAGTTGAGATCGGCGCGCTTGTCGTCGGCCTCCGCCATACGGTTTTGGCTGATCAGCACGAATGTCGAGATGAAAATCGCTTCGACGGACGCGACCATCGCCAGAATGACGAATGATGGGTCGAAGGCGGGTATGAGCGGAAGCAAGCCGATATTGACGACGATCCAGAGCGTGACGACCAGCAGGTGCAGGTAGACGAACATCATCGATCCCGCGAAACGGGTAATGGCATCGGCCGCCCGCTCCTGCCGGGTCGATTGCCGCGCCTCTTGCTCCCGCCGCTTCAGCAGAGCTTCGATGTTGCGATCGAGACGTCTGGATATCGTGCTCTGCTGCTGCTCGGATTTCGATGCCGACATTGAATGCTTCCGTGTTAAGCAAATCCAACCTCTGTGAAGGCGGAGAGTTCCGCTTTTAAAAAGCGCCGCTCAAATCATCGGCGAGCCGACGATTGCGGATTAGTTGGCAGCTGGCTCTCGCCGCTTTCGCGGGCGCTCTGAGACGACCGGATGAGTTCGACCGCCCGCTTGCCGATGCCGGGAAGCGCCAGAAGTTCGTCGTCGGTCATCGAAGACAATTTACTGACACGCTTGATGCCGCTGGAAAGAAGCGCCTTGACAATCCAGACAGGGAATTTGCTGCGGGCGAGCATATCGCTCGAGGCTGCCCGCGGCTTCGACGTCGTCCCTTCTGGTCGAGAGGCCATATTCATCCCACAGATGATTTGCGAGCGCCAAAACCGGCGAGAGGCTCGGCGGTTCCAGCCGATTCACCGCTGACTGCAAACAATTTCGTCCGGCCGGGCCGACGCCGCTTCATCCGTGCCGATAGATGTCGTCGATAATTTCGGCGACATCGACAAGTCGTTCGCAGGACGGATCGTAAGCCTGACCCCTAGCGAGCCGTGCCGCCCAGTCCGCTGCCGCCCGGCCACCCCAGTCGTCGGGAGGCCGGACAATTTCTTCAGTTGATGTGCCGCGGAAGCGATGGGCGGTAAAGTCATAGAACGACCCGCCGACATTCCTGAAGGATGCACCCCCGGATGTGCCGAAGAAGTCGGCGCCGATAACCGCATCGCATCCTGCCTGCAGCCGCCAGGAGCAGGCGAGGCGGATGACCGCGCCAGTCGCCAATGTCAGGGTGGCGACGGCGAAATCTTCGACATCCCCCGCTTCGCTGATCGGCTGGCCGCCTTTCATCAGCGTACTGGTGGTGTCGACCACCTGGGGAAAGTCGAGGGACCAGAGCGCCATGTCGACGAGGTGGACGCCGAGGTCGATCACGCATCCGCCACCCGACAGCGACTTGTCGTAGAACCAGGATTTGTCCGGGCCGTAGGCATTGTGGAAGACCAGGTCGGCGGCGAAGACGGAGCCAAGCTCGCCATTTCTGATCAGATCGCGGATGCGCTGCATGCCTTGGGTATAACGATAAGATAGATCGACGCCCAACAGCCTGTCGGCTAATCTGGCGGCGGCCACGACCGCTGCCGCCTCCGTCGCGGATCGGCCGAGCGGTTTTTGGCAGAACACCGCCACCCCGGCCTCCAGCGCCCGGATCGACTGCTCGGCGTGCAGGGCGCTCGGCGTCGCGATGACGACGCCGTCGAGATCGCGCGACAGGAGCGCATCGAGATCGCCGACGATTTCCGCATCGGGCGCAAGGCGCAGGGCTTCTGTTATCATTTCCTCGCAGGGATCGGCGATGGCAACGGCTTCGGCCATCCGCGTGCGAAGAATTGCCTCCATTCGGTTCCTGCCGATCCAGCCGATACCGAGGAAGCCGAGTCTCACGGGCTTGACCCGCGTCTGCAGGGAGCGATCTACCATCCTGTTCATCAGCACGTCACCATCGCCTTGAGGAAACCATCTGGCCTGTCCCGGGTGGCGTCGAGCGCTTCGCCCAGGCCTTCGAGCGGATAGACATGGGTATAGAGCGATGACGGCTCGAGCCTGCCGGAAACGACCGCTTCGATCGCCTCGCGCATCCCACTGATATAAATCCGGGGATCGCGTTCGTGAGCATTGATGACGTCGAGGCCACGCCAGTTCCAGAGCTGCATATTGACTTGCCTCGGACCGTCTTGATGGTATCCGGCCACCACCAGCCGGCCGCGCTCGGCGGTCAGTTCGCCGGCCAAGTCGAGCGGCCACTGCTTGCCGACCGCCTCTATGACGCGGTGGCAGAAAGCACCGTCGGTCAACTCTCTTAAAGCTTCGATGATCCGCCAGTGGTCGTCCATCGCCAGCGTCTCGGCGGCGCCCACACGCTTGGCGATTTCGAGGGAAAACGGACGGCGCGAGATGGCGATGACGCGCGCGCCGGCGCCGCTAACAAGCTGCGTCAGCAAGGCGCCGAGAAATCCGATCCCGATGATGGCGACGGTCTGACCCGCCTCGATGCGGCTGCGCCGGAATATGTTCATCGCGCAGCCGAGCGGCTCGCCAGGGAAAGGCTGGCCGTCGAGCGCCGGCGGCAGCGGCACGACCATGTCGGCATCCGCGATGTCGTGGGTGGCGTAGGCATGATATGAGAGCGCAGCGACCCGATCTCCCAGGTTAAGGCCAGACACCCCGTCGCCCAGCGCATCGATCCTGCCCCAACCCTCGTGACCGAGACCGCCCGGCTCCGTCGGAAAGGTCATCCATTCCGGGCCGGCCCAAGGGCCAAGATTGGAAGCGCACACGCCCGAGCCTTCGAGCCTGATCCTGACCTGGCCCGGCTTCGGCTGGGGAAGAGGCCTCTCTTCGACGGACACTTCTCCGGGGCCGGTGATGATCGCCGCCCGGATTGCTCCCTCGGCCGCTCTTGCCAACATGTTCATGAATTGCTCCTTCGTTTGGCATGGCCGGTCTGCTTGCCTACAGACGCCGGTGGCCGCTTCTTAATCTTCGAGGAAATATTTCGCTCATGGATTGGCCGCCGAACCAGCGACGCCGCCAGATGTTCCGGATGATGTCAAAGAACATGTCAAAGAAGATGACATTGAAGCCGGAACAATCTTCGCCGCGCTTGGTTCGGCAGGTCATCTTCAACTTGAGCGGACGGAAATCAGATGGCGATGATCCTTGTAACCGGCGGCTGCGGCTTTATCGGAAGACATGTCGTCGAGGAGCTTCTCGACAACGGCTATGAGGTGCGGGTCCTCGATGCGTTGATCGATCAGGTTCATGGCGATGCTGAAACGTCGCTGCCCGAAACTGCCGAAATCTTGCGCGGTGACGTCAGGGATAAGCTCGCGGTCGAACGGGCTTTGTTGGGTGCCGATGGCGTGATCCATCTCGCTGCGGAGGTCGGCGTCGGGCAGTCGATGTACGAGATCGCCCGATATGTCGGGAGCAATGATCTCGGCACGGCCGTTCTTCTGGAGGCGATGATCGGTCGCCGGCCCAAACGCGTTGTCGTCGCCTCGTCCATGAGTGTCTATGGCGAGGGCCGCTATGAAACCGCCGACGGTGCGCAGCTCGATCTGGTCAGGCGACGCGGCGACCAGATCAAGGCCGGCGAATGGAACCTGCGCGGCGCTGACGGCAAAGTCCTGAGGCCGGTTGCGACGGATGAAGAAAAGCCCGTCGATCTCGCCTCGATTTATGCGCTGACCAAATATGCGCAGGAAAAACAGGTCCTGATTTTCGGCGAAGCCTATGGCGTCGAGGCGGTGGCGCTTCGTCTCTTCAACGTATTCGGCGCCGGCCAGGCTTTGTCCAACCCCTATACCGGCGTCTTGGCAAACTTCGCCTCCAGGCTCGCCAATGGCCAGCCGCCGATGATCTTCGAGGATGGCGAGCAGCGGCGGGATTTCGTGCATGTGCGCGACGTGGCGCGCGCCTTCCGCCTGGCGCTCGAAAAACCCAATGCGCCGGGACATGTCATTAATATCGGCAGCGGCCAGGCCTATACGATCGCTGAGGTCGCAATGCTTCTCGCCGATGCGATGGGCGTGCCGGAAATACGGCCCGAAATCATGAACAAGGCGCGCTCCGGCGATATCCGCAACTGTTTTGCCGACATCGCAAAGGCGCGCGAACTGCTCGGCTTCGAGCCGCGCTTCAAGCTGGAAAACGCGCTCGGACCTTTCGCCGATTGGGTGAGACATGCTGGAGCGATCGATCGCGGCGCGGAGATGAAACGGCAGTTGGAGGAAAGAGGGCTCGTATCATGACCAAATCCGCATTGTCGGCCGGGACCGGCACGTCCTCGAGATCCTATGGCTTTGTCGAGTGGTTCCGCCCGGGCGAATACGAGCGGACGTCGCAGACGATCGCAGACGTCGGTATAAGCGGCGCCAGCTATTTGCGCACGCATCTGTCATGGGCCGAGTACCTCGCTGAGGGTGGCGAAGCATGGTTTGATTGGCTGATCCCGAAGCTTGGGCGCGAGATCGATCTTCTGCCCTGCATTCACTACACGCCGCCGTCCTTATCCCGGACAGGACGGTCTTCCGGCGCACCGGCCGATCTCAAGTCCTATGCCGACTTCGTCGACCACGTGCTCACCCGATACGGTCGGTATTTCAGTCACATCGAATTGTGGAACGAGCCCAACAACCTGCTCGACTGGGACTGGCGCGAAGACAAGGACTTTCTGCTGTTTTGCGAGATGGTCGGCGCCGCCGCCTATTGGGCCAAACATCGCGGCTGGCAGCCGGTGCTCGGCGGGCCATGCCCCTTTGATCCCTATTGGCTCAACCTGATGGGCGAGCGCGGCGTGCTCGGCGTCGTCGATGCCGTCGGCTTCCACGGGTTCCCCGGCACATGGGACAGTGAGGAAGGCACTTGGGGCGGCTGGGACATGCATCTCGGCGAGATGCGGAAAATTATCGGCCGCTTCAACGACAAGGCCGAGATCTGGATAACCGAAACCGGCTATTCGACCTGGCGCAACGACGAGATGGAGCAGGCGCGGCGTTTCGTGAAGGCTCTGAGCGTGCCGGCCGACCGGATGTATTGGTATTCCTGGCGCGATGTGCCGCCGGATGTACCAGTGCAGGAGGGCCTCTGGTTCGACCCCCGGCACTACCATCTCGGTGCCGTCACCCATGAGAACCAGCCGAAGCTGCTCGCGCGCCTGCTGATGGAAGGCGGCGTCGAACGGCTCAAGCAGGTCGCCCGGCTCGCCACCCCCAACGTCGCCAAGGGAGCCGCCCCGATCGTCATCACCGGAGGCTGCGGCTTCATCGGCTCCAACCTTGCCGACAGCTACCTTCAGGACGGTGAAGACGTCGTCGTGCTGGACAATCTCGGGAGGCCCGGCGTCGATCAGAACCTCGGCTGGCTGACCGAGAGGCATGGCTCGAACGTACATCCGGTCCTTGCCGACGTACGCGACGCCAGAAGCATCGAGGCAGCCTTCGCGGATGCCAAGGCGGTCTTTCATTTCGCCGCCCAGACCGCGGTCACCACCAGCCTCATCCATCCGATCGACGACTTCGAGGCCAATGCGCGCGGCACGATCAACGTGCTGGAATCGGTGCGCAAGGCCGGCCGCCGTGCGCCGGTGATCTTTGCCAGCACCAACAAAGTCTATGGCGGGCTCGACGACCTCGCCATGCGGGAGGCCGACGATCGCTACCTGCCGGTCGACGCGACCGTCCGGTCATACGGAATCGGCGAAGACAGACCGCTCGATTTCTGCACCCCTTATGGCTGCTCGAAAGGCGTGGCCGATCAATATGTGCTGGATTATGCGAAATCCTTCGGCGTCCCGACGGCCGTGCTGCGCATGAGCTGCATCTATGGCCCACGCCAGTTCGGCACCGAGGACCAGGGTTGGGTGGCGCATTTCCTGATCCGGGCGCTCGCCGGCGAGCCGGTCTCGATCTACGGTGACGGCAAACAGGTCCGAGATATTCTGCATGTCGCGGACGCGATTGCCGCCTATCGGGGCGTCCTCGATGGCATTGACGGGATCAAGGGCCGCGTCTTCAACCTGGGAGGCGGTCCGGCGAACGCCGTCAGCGTGCTCGCAGTGCTGCGCGAGATCGGCAAGTTCATTGGCCGCCCCGTGGAGACCTCCTTCGACGACTGGCGGTCCGGCGACCAGTATTTCTTCGTCGCGGACACCCGTAAGCTTCAGCACACCCTCGGCTGGCGTGCGCGTGTCGGCTGGGAGAGCGGACTGCAGCATCTGGCGGAGTGGCTTATCGAAAACCGTTTCGGCGGCCGGCCGATCCTGCGCCGGGATCGAAAGGCCTCGGCATGATCCGTCGACGAACCCGAATATTGATGACCCTCGATGCGGTTGGCGGCGTCTGGCGTTATGCGATGGATCTCGGTGCGGGGCTTCGACACCAGGGAATGGAAATCGTCTTCGCGGGCCTCGGACCCGCACCGTCGGTGACGCAGGCTGGTGAGGCGAAAGCGCTGGGACAGCTGGTGTGGCTCGATGCTCCTCTCGACTGGATGGCGGCGAGCCGCGCTGAAATATCCGCGGCTCCCGCCGAAATCTCTCGGGTAGCCAGAGACTACGGCGTCGATCTGCTGCATCTCAACCTGCCCTCCCACGCCGCCGGGATCGAAACGCCGCTGCCCGTCCTCGTGGTGTCGCATTCCTGCGTCGTCACGTGGTTTGCAGCGGTGCGCCGGACGCCGGTGCCGCCGGACTGGGCCTGGCAGCGCGATGCGAACCGCGAGGGCTTCGACCGCGCCGATGCCGTGCTGGCGCCAAGCATGAGCCATGCGGATGCACTGCAAGCCGCCTATGGTCCGCTCTCCCGGTTGAGGGTGGTCCACAATGCGAGCCGGGTCGGGTCCGATCCGCGTCCGAAGAAGATTTTCGTCTTCGCGGCCGGGCGCTGGTGGGACGAGGGCAAGAACGGCGCGGTGCTCGACAGGGCGGCAGCGGTGATGCCTCTGCCCGTCGTCATGGCAGGTTCGTGCTCGGGTCCCAACGGACAGCGACTGCAGCTCAATGACGCCGACGATCGCGGACCACTGCCCTATCCGAAGATCATCGCCTTGATGCAGCGCGCGCAAATCGTCGTATCGCCATCCATCTACGAGCCTTTCGGCCTCGCCGCCCTGGAGGCGGCGCGATGCGGTGCGGCTCTGGTGCTGTCCGATATCCCGACCTATCGCGAGCTATGGGACGGATGCGCGCTGTTCTTCGATCCGCATGATCCCCAGTCTCTGGCAGCAGCGTGCATGCGCCTCAGCGAAGACGAGCAATTGCGCTCGGAACTCGTGGTGCGATCGCTGGAGCGCTCGCGAAACTTCAGTTTGGAACGGCAGGCGGCAGCGGTACTCGAAACCTATGCGCAACTGATGAACGACGAACTTACCCCGGTAGCGGCGGAGCAATCATGAAATTCCTGTTTTACACCCATTCGCTGGTTTCCGACTGGAACCATGGCAACGCCCACTTCCTGCGCGGCATCATGCGGGAGCTGAGCCGCCGCCATCACGAGGCGCTGGCGCTCGAACCCCAGGCATCCTGGAGCCGCGGCAACCTGCTGAGCGATCAAGGGCCGAGGGCGGTCGAGAAATTTCACGACATGTTCCCGCAGCTCCGTTCGCAAATTTACGGACCGGATTTCGATCACGAGGCGGCGATCGCCGAGGCCGACGTCGTTGTCGTCCATGAATGGACGGAGCCGGCGCTGGTGGAGCGGATCGGGCGAGCCCGGCGCAGCGGCGCCGATTTCACCCTGTTGTTCCACGACACGCATCACCGGGCCGTGTCGGCAAAAACCGACATCGCCGGACTGACGCTTGAGGATTATGACGCCGTGCTCGCCTTCGGCGAGACGCTGCGGCAGCGCTATCTGCAGGCCGGTTGGGGCAGATCGGTCTTTACCTGGCATGAGGCGGCCGACGACGCGCTGTTCTACCCGAGACCGGAGATCGAAAAGACAGGCGATCTCATCTGGATCGGTAATTGGGGCGATGACGAGCGCTCTGCCGAACTCATGGAATTCCTCGTCCGCCCCGCGCGTGAGCTCGGGCTGAAGGCGACCGTTCGCGGTGTGCGTTACCCCAAGCAGGCACTCGACGCGCTTGAAGATGCACGCATCACCTATGGCGGCTGGATCGCCAATGCAGAGGCGCCGCTCGCTTTCGCCGGCCACAAAGTGACCGTCCATATTCCGCGACGCCCCTATGTCGAGAACCTGCCTGGCATTCCGACGATCCGTGTCTTCGAAGCGCTGGCCTGCGGCATCCCGCTGATCTCAGCACCCTGGACCGATGCCGAAGCGCTTTTCAGGCCGGGCAGGGATTATCTCGTTGCCGAAAATGGCCGAGAGATGACGCGCCTGTTGCGCGAGGTGCTGACGGACGATGCTCTCGCGGCTGCGCTGGTCACATCCGGCCTCGAGACGATCCGGGCGCGGCACACCTGCCGACATCGCGTCGATGAACTCTTCTCGATTCTGAAGCAATGCGGCACGGCGGGCGTCGTCGGCCAGCTGCCAGCCAAGGAGGCTGCCGAATGAAAATCGCCTTTTACGGATCAAGCCTGGTTTCCGCCTACTGGAACGGTGCCGCCACTTACTACCGTGGCCTGCTACGCGCTCTGGCGCAGAAGGGCTACGACATCACCTTCTACGAGCCGGACGTCTACGACCGGCAGAAAAACCGTGATATCGATCCGCCCGAATGGTGCAAGGTCGTCGTTTACTCAGGCACCGTCGAGGCCCTGAAGGAGGTGACGGCGGCTGCGGCCGGAGCCGATATCGTCGTCAAGGCCAGCGGCGTCGGTTTCGAGGACGATCTCCTGCTCCAGGAAGTCCTTCGCCATGCCAGCCATGGGGCTCTGAAAATCTTTTGGGATGTGGATGCGCCGGCAACGCTCTCCGAGTTGCGGCAGAGCTCCGAGCACCCGCTTCGCAAATCCTTGGGCCGGATCGACCTGGTCCTCACTTATGGCGGCGGTGATCCCGTGGTCGACGCTTATCGCAGCCTCGGGGCAGCCGACTGTGTGCCGATCTATAACGCGCTCGATCCTCAGACCCATCATCCGGTGAAAGAAGAGGCGCCTTTCACCGCAGATCTTGCCTTTCTCGGAAACCGTCTGCCCGACCGCGAAGCGCGGGTCGAGCAATTTTTCCTCGAGCCGGCTGCCCGCTTGCCGCAGCAAAAGTTTCTGCTCGGCGGGTCCGGCTGGAGCGACAAAGCGTTGTCGTTGAACATCGTTCACATCGGGCATGTCCCGACCCGTGATCACAATGCTTTCAACGCGACGCCGAAAGCGGTGCTCAATATTTCCCGCGCCAGCATGGCCGAAAACGGTTTTTCGCCGGCAACCCGCGTCTTCGAAGCCGCCGGCGCCGGCGCCTGCCTGATCACCGACTATTGGCAGGGCATAGACCTGTTTCTCAAGCCCGGCGACGAAATCCTTGTGGCGCGCGACGGCCAGGATGTCGCCGATCTTTTGACCGGCCTGACATGGCAGCAGGCCAAGGCGATTGGACAGCGAGCGCTGAGACGCGTGCTTGATGAACACACCTATGCCAATCGCGCCGAGACCGCCGATGCCATCTTTCGCGCCCGTGCCGCACGAGCGGAGGCTGCCGAATGACCAATCCGCTTGATATCGTCATCCTTGGCCTCTCCTTGTCGTCGTCCTGGGGCAACGGTCACGCGACGACCTATCGCTCGCTCATCGGCGGCTTGCACGCTGAGGGACATCGGGTGTTGTTCCTGGAGCGCGACGTGCCTTGGTATGCAGCGCATCGAGATCTTCCGGATCCCGACTTCTGCCAGCTTGTCCACTACAGCGACATCGACGAGATGATCGAAAACCATTCCGATCAGATCAAGGCGGCGGACGCCGTGATCATAGGGTCATATGTCCCATGCGGCGTCACCGTTATCGACAGGGTCGCCGCCCTTAAGCCGCGACGGCTGTGCTTTTACGACATCGACACCCCGGTCACGTTGGCGAAGCTCGACCGGGGCGATGAGGAATATCTGGCGCGCCGGCAGCTTTCGATCTTCGACGCCTGTTTCTCGTTTTCCGGCGGAGATGTGTTGGCCAGGCTCGAACGCCGATACGGCGCGCGCAAGGCAATCGCTCTCTACTGCTCCGTCGATGCGAGCCGATACAAATCGACCGGCGAAGCCTTCCGCTGGGATTTCGGCTATCTCGGCACCTATAGCCCCGACCGGCAGCCAACGCTCGAGCGACTGCTGATTGAGCCTGCCAGGCAGCTGCCGCATCTGAGCTTCGTGGTTGCCGGTCCTCAATATCCGGGGAATATCGACTGGCCAGCAAACGTCGAACGGATCGAGCACCTGCCACCTGCCGATCATCCGAGCTTCTACAGCCGGCAGCGTTTTACGCTGAACGTCACGCGAAGCGACATGATTGCAGCCGGCTGGTCGCCGAGCGTGCGGCTGTTCGAAGCCGCTGCCTGCGGCACGCCGATCATCAGCGACGACTGGCGCGGCCTAGACGAACTCTTTGCCGATGGTCAGGCAATCGTCATCGCCAAAGGATCGGAGCATGTGGTCGACGCCCTGACGACGATCTCTCCCGAGGCGCGTCGTGCGCTGGCATCGGCCGCCAGGGCGACGGTGCTTGGGCGCCATACCGGTGAGGTGCGGGCTCGTGAACTCGCCGCCGCCTTGAGAGAACTGCCAGGAGAAGGGGTGAACGACCGTTGCCCCCAATCTCAATCCATTTCAGCCTAGGAGACGCATGATGCTGCAAAGGACGCGAAACGGAAGAGTGAAGACTGTGCTTGTCGCCGGAGGAGCCGGTTTCGTCGGGTCGCACTTATGCGATGCGCTGCTGGCACGCGGCGACCGGGTGATCTGTGTCGACAGCTATATCACCGGATCGGAGGACAATGTCCGGCCGTTGATCAACCATCCGAAGTTCCGTTTGATCGAAAAGGACATCTGCCATCTCTATAGCCTCGACGAGCATTTGGACCAGATCTACAACCTCGCTTGTGCGGCATCGCCCCCACAATATCAGGCAGACCCGGTGCATACGATGATGACCTGCGTTGCCGGCACCGGCAATTTGCTTTCGTTGGCCGAACAGCATCATGCCTCGCTCCTGCAGGCATCGACGAGCGAGGTCTATGGCGATCCCGTCGAGCATCCGCAGACGGAGGATTACCGCGGCAATGTCAGCTGCATAGGCCCGCGCGCCTGCTACGACGAAGGGAAGCGGGCGGCGGAAGCACTTTGCTTCGATACGTTGCGGGCCGGCAAGGTGGACGCACGTGTTGCCCGCATTTTCAACACCTATGGGCCGCGTATGCAGCCGAGCGACGGGCGGATCATTTCCAATCTGCTGGTGCAGGCCATATCAGGCGCGCCGCTGACGATTTATGGAAGCGGCGACCAGACGCGTTCCTTCTGCTTCGTCAGCGACCTCGTTGCGGGCCTGATGGCGCTGATGGACGTCGATCCCAATCCGGGCGTCCCGGTTAATCTCGGCAATCCCGGCGAATTCACCATCAACCAGCTGGTCGACATGGTGCTGGCCATGATGCCGTCGACATCGATCGTCGTCCACAAGCCGCTGCCGCAAGACGACCCGCAGCGCAGACGGCCCGACATTTCGCGGGCAAAAGACCTTCTCGGCTGGCAGCCGACAATCCCGCTTGCCGAAGGTCTGCGCCTGACGGCCGACTGGTTCATCACCGCGGCCCGTCCTGACGGCGGCCTCGATGGCGCGAAGGTCAAGCGGCGCTCGAACTGGCGGCAAGGTACAAAGCCGGACGCACTGCGATCGTCGTCTAACATGTGAGCGATGAACGACAAAGGAGAGCCGAGATGGATGCAGCACAGCTGCCGAGAGATCAGGACCTGCAAAAGCGGATTCAGGAACTCGGGCCGTGGTTTCAGAATTTGAACATCGGCGGCCACATGACAGCGGCCGATCATTTCCTCGGAGATTATCCCACCTTCAAATGGAAAGGGTTCCAGCATGTCCTGCCGGCCGATCTTAGTGGCCTCAGCGTGCTCGACGTCGGCTGCAACGCCGGTTTCTATGCCCTAGAGATGAAACGGCGCAACGCCGCCCGTGTCGTCGGCATCGATTCCGACCCGCGCTACCTGGCGCAGGCCCGCTTCGCAGCGGAACAAGCGGGAGCGGAGATCGAGTTCCGGCAGATGTCGGTCTATGACGTCGCCCAACTGGGTGAGAAGTTCGACCTGGTAATCTTCATGGGAGTGCTCTACCACCTGCGCCACCCCCTGCTGGCGCTGGATCTACTCTATGAACACGCTGTCGGTGACATGATGCTGTTCCAATGCCTCCAGCGCGGCGACGAACGCGTTCCCGACCTGAAGGAGGATTACGACTTTTCCGAATGGAGCATCTTCGACCAGCCTGAATATCCGAAGCTCTTCTTTGTCGAGGAACGCTACGCGTCCGATCCGACAAACTGGTTCATTCCCAACCAGGCGGCGGCCGAGGCAATGCTGCGCAGCGCCGGTTTTCGAATCGATGTCCATCCGGAACGCGAGGTCTATCTGTGCCGACGAGGCCAACGCCATTATGCGGTTGAGCCGCCGCCGGTGGCCACGCCTTGAACGACTCGTTTTGTCGGACCACAGCTGCGGGAAGCATTGGACTTCAATGAGGCGGAAAGCCTACCGCGGCATGCGGTGCACGGGCTTCAACCGGCCGCTTGCTCAGCCGTAGCCGAATATCGAAGTGGTTGAGGGTGCCGGGCAGGTCGTCGACTGTCAGAGAGGGCTGAAGCAGCGTGATATCCGCCTGCGACAACAGCGCACCGATGGCGAGGCTGGCAACCGTCGGTACGAGATTGTGGGCCGGACAAATGGCAGCACCGGCGCTGAACGGCACGAATCCGACTGTCGGCAGGGTGTCGTTGAGGCCCCAGATACTTGGTTCCATCCGGTTTGCATAAGCCAGCTCGGGATCCCGGTGAAAGAAGGGCGCGAAAATAATGACGCCCGTGCCGCGCGCCACGGTCCTGTCGCCGGATTTGATATCCTCGGTCAGCTCTCTGAGGATGACGGGGGTCGTCGGCCAGAGGCGCAGAGCTTCGAGCAGGCAATTGCGTGTGAACGGACGATTCGGGATCTTTAATTTCGTCAACGGCTTTGGCCCAGTAGCTCGGATGGCAAGCAAGCAGCGCAAGCGTCCGGAAAACAGCAATCCCGGCAGCGTCGAAGGCAAACAGCCATTGGGCCACCTGGCTTTCCAAATCGAAGTCGCTGCTTTTCGGCAGCCGGCCAATCAGGCTGCCCTCCTCCGGCTGGCGCAGGCGCAGATATTGACCCAGCTGCTGCTGAAACTGCCGACGCTTGCGCCGATCGATGGAAGCTGCAAAAGCCCAATTTGCCCGGCTTCGAAGATCGCTCAAGGTCTTGGTCAAAGTGACGTCGTTGCGCGCGCGATCGCCGAGTACGGTGCGGCGGACAATCCGGAACCAGGCTTGCGAGAACGCAGACCAATAGAGTTCGTTTGGCCCGCCGGAACCGATGCCGTCCAAAATCTCCAAGAGGTCGGAATCGACGATCGTCTTGAGGCGGGCCGAAGAGGGATGCAGCCGGTCCGCGCTTGCCAAAGCATGTTCATGGATCGGCCGAAGCTCGGCCCGCCGCGAGGCATCTGAGATCAGCACGTTTTTCGGTTCGAAATGCGCAAGAGCGGCGCGCTTCTCCCAGGTTGCCGTGGCAAATGGCTGGGGTGAACACTCGAGCACCGTCGAGACGTCGGAGGGGTCGAGCACCAGCAGCTGCGGCCGGAACGGGATAGGCAACAGCAGAGGCGCCCTGCCATATTTTTTCACCAGCCGCTGCATCTGACTGACAGCACCCGTGTCCAGATCCTGCCGCTGTGCCAGGCGTTCCATGATTGGGCGGCGAATGATGACACCTTTGGCAGCCGTCGGAACCATGACAGCCGCAACCACACGCAATGTGTCGATCCAGCTGGCACGATTTATCCGGACGAAGCCGGCGGGTCTTGCGTTCGAAAAGACGGCTTGATTGCGAGAATTCATGATCCCGAAGCCCCTTGCTGCACGGGATATCCGATCAGCTTTATTTCCGAACCAGGACAACGGCCGATTGTTCCGGCCTGAACACCGATCCTCGATAGACGATGCAACTTGGAGGCAGCGGAACAGAAGCCGGCTCACCGCGTTGTTTCGAGCGCATGCATGTGTGGAGGTCCCATGCCTGATGAACCACCCGCAACCACCCCTGACCTCGAACCGCGAAAAGGCAGCCCGAGCCCTCGCCTCGACGAGAGCGAATTCAAGAAGCGTTTCCTGAGCCAGTTCAAGGACCGGGCGTACGAGACTTTGGAAGACGAACTCGGCAAAGTCGCCGCGGCTGCCTGGGATGCTTACGCCCATTCGCGAAAGAGCCCGATGACCAGGAAAGCTGGACCAGGCTTTGCCGATCCCGACTATGATCTCGCCGTCGATTGGCTCGCGGCGAGAGACGAAATCCGCGCTGCGCAAGCGCGCTTCGAGGACGAAACCGCGCCATTGCGCGTCCTCCTCATCAATGGCTCGTCGCGAAGCGAACATACCTGTCCGGGTGAGCTTTCGAAAAGTTTTCGAATGGTCGAGATCGCCAAAGAGGTGTTTGCCGCCGGCGGCGTCACCGTCAATATCCTCGACCTCAGCCGCATCGCTTCCGAATACGGCCGACAGATCCATCCGTGCAAGGCGTGCTTCTCGACATCGGCCGCACTCTGTCACTGGCCGTGCTCCTGCTACCCGAACTACTCTCTCGGACAGATCCACGATTGGATGAACGACATCTATCCGATGTGGGTCGAGGCGCATGGCATCATGATCGTCAGCCCGGTGAACTGGTACCAGACGCCCTCGCCGCTGAAACTGATGATCGACCGGCTTGTCTGCGCCGACGGCGGCAACCCGGATCCGACAAGCACGCATGGCAAACATGCCAAGGAGGCCAAGGCGCTTGAAATGCAGGGATGGGACTATCCGCGCCATCTTTCCGGCCGCCTGTTTTCGGTCGTCGTCCACGGCGATACAGAAGGGGTCGAGAATGTCGGGCGCAGCGTCTCGAATTGGCTGACGTCAATGGACCTCATCCTGGCCGGAGCCTTGGCCGAGGTCGAACGTTACATCGGTTATTGGGAGCCCTACGCCACCAGCCACAACGCCTTCGAAAAGGATATGGCTTTTCAGGAGGAAGTGCGGAATGCCGCCCGAACCCTGTTGGAGGGCATCATGGCACGACGCAAAGGCAAGATGGTGGCGGCGGGAGGACGATTGAAACAGCCGCGTGAGAAGTGAGCGACAGCCAGCCGGCTTAGACGCTGATTGCCGATCTCGTCTGGATCGACGCGTCGGGACAATCTACTCCTTGCCTGAACCTGGTTCAGCCATCTTGGCATGCTGGTGAGCAAGAATGCTTGCCGGCGTCACATTGGCCACGGCTGCCTGTAGTTTATTCTTCCAGCCGCTGACGACATCCCCTTCACCGTCCATCATGGCATCGAAGCCGATCTTGGCGACGTCAGCCGGATCATCTTTCTTGGCCTGTCCGACGGAGGTATCCATGAGATCGGCGCGCTCGAAAAATTCGGTATCGGTCGCGCCGGGCATCAGGCAGCTGACGGTCACGCCGGTCTCTTTCAATTCCTCGCGCAGCGCGAAGGAGAAGCTGTTGATAAAGGCTTTCGTGCCGTTGTAGACGGCCTGATAGGAACCTGGCGTGAAACCGGCGATGGAGCCAGTCAGCAGAATGCGACCCTCGCCGCGGCTGCGCATCAGATTGCCGACCTGCTGGACAAGATAGATGGTCCCGACGATGTTTGTATCGATGACTTTCCTGGCTTCCGCAAAATCCTGGTCAAGGAAACCCTTGCCGAGACCGCGCCCGGCATTCGCCATCAGCAGATCGACCGAACGCCCGGAAGCTTCGATGGTTTCCATCAGCCGGTCGACGCCGTCTTCGGTGGAAAGGTCGGTTTCGATCGCCTGGACCGAAGTGCCAAACTCTTTGAGGCTCGCCGCTGCCTGCTGGATGCGTGTCTCGTCGGCGGCGATGATCAGATCATAGCCTTCCCGGGCGGCGCATTTGGCGAGTTCATAGCCAATGCCGGTGGAGGCGCCAGTGACCACCGCGAGACCTTTGCCAAATTCATTCCTGTCCATGTTTCTTCTCCTAAACCTCGGAAAAAACTGAAGCAACCGAACCGGGAACGAGACGATATGTTCCGGCGAAGAGCTAGGCCTTCAACGTGCGATGCGGGGAGCCTCGGCGGACGCGTGTGTATGTTTAGCTGCGACCTACACGCGGGCCGACGATATCCATAGGTGTTGATTGCGGGGGGCGAAGCGTGATCAGTCGATGAGCTGGTCCCCAAGCAGCGACACCAAGGTTTCCCGAGCGCGGCTGACGCGGCTTTTCACCGTGCCGATCCGGCAGCCACAGATCCTGGCGGCATCTTCATAGCTCGTTCCGGCGGCCACCAGCGTCAGGGCACGGCGTCTGTCGTCGGAGAGGCGCGTCAATGCCTGTTGCAGTTCACGCTCGCGAAGCGCCCACTCCTGGCTCGGGGCGACCGCGACTTGTTCAAGGATCGCATCCATCCCGACCGGCTCGCGCTTCCGCCGACGATAGTTGCTGCAGAACGTATTTCGAAGGATGGTGAAGAGCCAGGACTTGAGAGAGGTGCCAGGATGGTAGAGCTGGATCGAATTCAACGCCTTCAGCAGCGTTTCCTGCACGAGATCATCGATGTCGTCCTCACTACGCAGGAATCTTCGGGCAAATGCGTGCAACGCCGGTGTCAGTTCGACAATCTCCAGCTCGATTGAGGATGCTTCTTGGCAATGCGACGCGGGACGTGATGAAGATAGAGACGTCATTTTTTCTCTCCTGGGATGAAAAGGAAAGCTCCGGACATCCAAATTGTTGCTGTACGATATCGCACGAAAATCTCGTTCGCTCATCGGCAGACCTCTTCCAAAGCAGCAGAACATGAAGATATCGGAAGGCGGTGGCGGATCGTCCCAAAGACATCGCTGGAAGGCGACCCATCCGGACTCGAAACGACGATCCGGCAAAAACGGTTCCTGCGCGATGCCGCACAGCGTTGATAACATTCACGTTATTCGGCGAGCGCCGTGTGTAACGGTCCAAATCTCGTGAAAAGATAGGCAGGGCAGGAACAACAAACGTAGGCAATGGTTTGATCTATCGCCGACTGCAACCCGTTGAGTCGGTCTCGTCCTTGGCCGGACAGAGATGGCGCCGCCGTTATCGGGGCGTCATCTGTCCGACCGAGCGAGAACTCATCAACACGCCATAGATCGACACGCCATAGGAGGACTCAATGGCAACCGAAAAGACGCTGAACGATCTGTTCCTCGACACGCTCAAGGATATTTACTACGCCGAAAAACAGATCCTGAAGGCGCTGCCGAAAATGGCCCGCGCCGCCCAGTCGGAGGAAGGCAAGGCCGGTTTTCTGCAGCATCGTGACGAGACCCTAGCCCAGGTCGAACGTCTCGAACAGGTTTTTGAAATGATCGGCAAGCCGGCACGTGGCAAGACCTGCGAAGCCATTCAGGGAATCATTGCCGAAGCTGATGAGATCATGGAGGAGTTCAAGGGCGCGGTTGCCCTGGATGCCGGACTGATCTCTTCGGCACAGGCCGTGGAGCACTACGAGATCGCGCGCTATGGCACGTTGATCGCGTGGGCAAAGCAACTCGGGCTCAAGGACGCCGTGCCGCTGCTGCAGGCAACGCTTGCGGAAGAAGAGGCGACCGACAAGAAACTCACGCAGATTGCCGAGTCCTCAGCAAATGCCAAGGGAAAGCGAGCGGCCTGATTCCTGATGCCTTCGCCTGTTCCACGGCCGCCGCGCGGCGGCCGTTCATCATCTGGCGTTTCGCAGCCAAAACGGTGGACGCTGAACGAAGTGGCGGCAGGCCCAGCTGTAGACGACAGGCATCATGCCTTAGTGTTGGATGAGTTCCGATATGAGCGTAATCAGTTTTGACAAGCTCCGCGAGACGCGGGAACGGCCCGACGCTCAATTCGTTAGAAAGGACGAAGACGGGCAGGCAATCTATCTGTTCGCACTCGAATACACGATGGGTCCGTCGGTCTGGGCTGCCACAATCTGGGCCTACTCATTCGAAGATGCCGAAATGCGAGTGAAGGCAATGCGCGAGAGCCTTACGGTCTGCGGTCAGCTTCATGCATCGATACGAGGTTAGGAAGCATCGATAAATTTTTGAATCGGGAAATCGGTTTGGTGGATTCCCCTTTTTGCTGTTTGTTTGTAGACAGTTTCGGTGATCGCTGCGAACTCGATGAAAATCTCTATCCCGCCGGGATCAAATCTCCGACGCCGAAATGGCCGCGATTAATATCTTCCACCACACCTTCCACGGCAAATGGAACTATACAATCAGCCCAAGACTGCCAAAAACGGAGTCGTAATTTAACGACGCATCCTAAGTTGGCATTCCTGGATTGGGAACGATAACGCGAAGCCCTGTCTGAAAAGGTTTCTGTCGGCATTTGAGGATTCGTGATGTCTATAACGGGCAATCTTAAAATCAACCTTTCCCACAGCCAAGAGGCAAAGGCACGAGCCGCCGTAGCGCTCTATCGGTATAATACGAAAGCAACTGGAATTGACGATCGCGCTCCAATCGGAGCGGAGCTTTACGATCCTGCCGGAAAGGTTTTGGGTGGATTGTGGGGCCGCACTGAGCTGGGCCTCTTGTTTCTCGACATGTTTTTTCTGCCGCACCGCCTGCGCGGAAGTGGCTATGGCGCGCGGCTTCTTGCTGTTGTGGAAGAGGAAGCCAAGAGGCGCGGCTGCCACCGCGCTGTTGTTGAGACAAGCAGCTTCCAGGCGCCGGGCTTTTATGTTCATCGAGGCTATCAAGAATTCGGTCGGATAGAATTCGGAGTTGCAGCGCACGCTCGTATCTTTCTGTCAAAGCACTTGTAACGAGTCCCCCCGGGTCGCGCCGCGGGGCCAAGGCCAGGTGAAATTGAGGTGTATGAGAGGGACATCCGCTCATGACCGGGAACCAAACCGCGCCCGGAAAGTTAAGCGAAATCTCTTTTCCAGCGATGCACCGCGGAAATTTTCCATCCTGCAGCATCTGAGGGTCAAAGGAGGCCAGTCATGCGACATCGCGACCACAGTGGACATCAAGGCATGGGCAGGCATCCATACGCGATGTTCGCCGTCAGCATACTCCTCAGTCTCGTTGTCATGTACTTCGTCATGTTCTCAATGATCGACGGATGGAGAGACTTCCGGAATAACCTCAACATGCTCTACATGGCGCTGACGATGGTTGCGCCGATGGGCACCATCATGCTTGCGACCATGGGCGGCATGTACAGGAACAAGAGGTTAAACACACTCATACATGTCGGCCTGGTGATCCTGCTACAGATCCCGCTATCGCGGTTCGGGCGATCGCAAAGGGAATGGGACCCGATACGAAGATTGGCGAGGTTATGTCTCGAGAGGTGAATTATTGCTTCGAGGATGATGACATCGACAGCGTGCTCGACAACCTTGGCGATCTCCAGATCCGCCGTCTTCCCGTCCTCAACAGGGGCAAGCGGCTAGTGGGCATTCTTTCGCTCGGCGATGTGGCGGTATCCGCGACGGACGGTTCGGCAGGACCGGCGCTTTTGCCGCCATTTCCCATCCCGGTGGCGAGCATTCGCAGACCTGAAAGACATAATGACTCCGTCAAAGACGACAACGGACACAAGGAGACTGTGGACGGAGGGCGTCAGGGCCGGCCGTCCTACGTGAAGGCCGCGCAGGCGATCTGCCGATTTCGCCGGTCAAGACGCCACCCGAGAATGCCGAACTCCAGGGTGAGAATACCGTCGAAGGCGATGTCGCGAACGATACGACACCGCAAGGTGGCGTGAACCCGCGCCAACAGGGCAGGACAAACAATAATTCCCGGCAAACGCTTTAAAAGGAGAAATCACATGGTCAAGCAAGCCCCAAAGAATGTAGGCCCGGGCCGCTCGGGCAAGGGTGACGGTTCAGGTGCCATGACCGATCTGAACGCCCGTGACGTTCCCGAAAACGCCGTCCTTTCCAACCGCGGTAAGGCGCGTCATTCGCAGGAGCGCGGACTGGATAGCAAGCGCGTCGAAACTGAGCAGCTTCGAGATCACGGCGCCAACCGTGATTCAGCCTGATCGTCGAATTGCTCGAATGCACTTTGCCTTCCAATGGCGGGCCGCCAAAAACGAAACGGACATGGGTAGAGTACTGAACGAGGTTGATGGCAAGGGTGAGGGCGCGGCGGCCTTCGTTGCCTATCGATCTCACAGTGGTTCTCTGTACACCACCGCCGAACCGCGGCGGTGACGAGTTTGATGTCTTGATCGGACAATGAAATGAGGGAATTGAAGCAGTTAAATGCTCTCCAATATCCGATAGGAGCGCCTTTTCACCCTCTGGAGTCACACCAGGAGAGGAGACCGATATTGCTAGTGGTGAGACGTGGACGACGGCGCGTTGACCTGCAGCGAATGAAGGCTATCAAACTTCACGATCAGCAGCGTGACCAGTTCCTCGCGCGTCCTGTGTCCTTGATTATAGAGGTCGACCGCCGCGCTGCAAAGCAGCTGCATTGATTGTTCCGTTGGCGCGGCGTGATTATACCGGTACCAGGTCCGAACAGCGTCCGAAAGCACATTCACGTCTTCTATCTGGAGTGAGAGATTGAAGTCCGTCATATCATCCTCCTTGAGCGTCGCAACAGCTCACCCGGATCGCGATAAGAAACCGTAGTGCATCAATCTCCCAAGGCAACCGTCAGTGCGGTTGCGCACAATTGTCAGCGATGACATGGCAGAGTGGCGAACGCGTTACCGATGCTGTTGCTTTGAGCGCGACGGAAGGGCAAAATGCACAGGCTATCCTGCCGGCATGCCGGCTTTGAAGGATTTCGAATGCCACGCTTCTACTTCAACATTCTGTCTGAAGCAGGATCGCTCGACGACTGGGAAGGAACCGAGCTTGCTGATCTGGATGCCGCTCGCATGGAAGCGGTGCGTGATGCTCGCGCATTGATGAGCAGTGCCGTGCTGCTTGGATATGACATTGCGTCAAGAAGCGTCGAGATCAGAAACGAAGCAGGTGATATCCTGCTCGTGTTGCCCTTTTCGGAAGCGATTAAGCGAATGGGCTGATCTATCTGGCGCGGAGCGGAAGACCCAGCAACTTTTCATATTCGCGCTCCGGCACTCCATAGCAGCCACCGGCAATTTCGATCAATTTTTCCCTGTCCATTATTCGCACGTTTCCGCGGGTCGATCGGATGGCGTGGACGCCCTCAAGGACGTGTAGTTCATTGGTGACGCCCGAACGGCGGACGCCGAGCATCAACGCCAGAAATTCATGGGTGACTGCCAGGTTGTTGCCTTCAAGGCGGTCGTGACACATCAGGATCCACCGAGCCAGCCGTTCATGCATATTGTAGCGGGCGTTCGCGAGCGCCGAATGGGCGAGCTGCAGCACGGTTGTGTGAACATAGCGAAGGAAGAAATCCTTCATCTCGGGATCATCGGCGAGCGCGCGCTGAAACGTCTCCATCGGCACCATGATTCCCGACCCTGCGACTTGCATGAAGGTGCGCGTGGGGGTGGTCTCTACCGCCAGGACGACGTGCATGCCGG
>NZ_VSZV01000351.1:32989-33514 GCF_008919455.1 Rhizobium sp. PEPV16 | reverse complement strand
GCTTGGATATGACATTGCGTCAAGAAGCGTCGAGATCAGAAACGAAACAGGCGATATCCTGCTCGTGTTGCCTTTTTCGGAAGCGATTAAGCGAATGGGCTAATCTACCTGGGGCGGAGCGGAAGACCCAGCAACTTTTCATATTCGCGCTCCGGCACTCCATAGCAGCCACCGGCAATTTCGATCAATTTTTCCCTGTCCATTATTCGCACGTTTCCTCGGGTCGATCGGATCGCGTGGACGCCCTCAAGGACGTGCAGTTCATTGGTGACGCCGGAACGCCGGACGCCGAGCATCAATGCCAGAAATTCATGGGTAATTGCCAGGTTGTTGCCTTCAAGGCGGTCGTGACACATCAGTATCCATCGAGCCAGCCGTTCGTGCATATTATAGCGGGCGTTGGCGAGCGCCGAATAGGCGAGCTGCAGCACGGTTGTGTGAACATAGCGAAGGAAGAACGCTTTCATCTCAGGATCATCGGCGAGCGCGCGCTGAAACGTCTCCATCGGCACCATAATTCCGGAG
>NZ_VSZV01000351.1:32877-32979 GCF_008919455.1 Rhizobium sp. PEPV16 | reverse complement strand
ATGCGCCTTCGCGCCCGATATGGCCAATTTCCACCACTTCTTCGTCGGTGCTGCTGACAACCATGGATCCCAAGCCTCTTTCCAGGAAGCAGACATGCGTGG
>NZ_VSZV01000351.1:32674-32867 GCF_008919455.1 Rhizobium sp. PEPV16 | reverse complement strand
CAACAAGAACGTGCCGTAATGGCAGGTCGACGCGCTCCATCCCTTCCGAGAGGCGTACGAAGCGCTCCGCGCTCAAGATTTTCAGCAGGGTATTTTCGACAGTCGATTGGTCAATGTGAGTCATAGCGGCTCCGCATGGGAGCTTGGATGTCAAACCAAACGCCTGTGAGTTGGTGAAAAACTAAGGGACGGT
>NZ_VSZV01000351.1:32112-32664 GCF_008919455.1 Rhizobium sp. PEPV16 | reverse complement strand
ATGCGCCTTCGCGCCCGATATGGCCAATTTCCACCACTTCTTCGTCTATGCTGCTGACAACCATGGATGCCAGGCCTCTTTCCAAGAAGCAGACATGCGTGGTCGGCACGTCGCTGGCAACAAGAACGTGCCGTAATGGCAGGTCGACGCGCTCCATCCCTTCTGAGAGGCGTGCGAAGCGGTCCGTGCTTAAAATTTTCAGCAGAGTGTTTTCGACAGTCGATTGGTCGATGTGAGTCATAGCGGCTCCGCATGGGAGCTTGGATGTCAAAACCAAACGCCTGTGAGTTGGTGAAAAACTACGGGACGGCCGTTGGTTTGACCATAGGTCCCAAGGAACTGTGCGTTTATGACAAAACCGCACATAAGCCGCTGAAATTGTTGACAACCAGCGACGAGAAATCGGTAACGATCTTTCGATACCTGCCAAAGACCTTAGCACATTTTGCCTCGGCATGCGCGCTCATTGCGAAAGGACGAGCGATTCCTAATATTAATGTCTGCCTTTTGTGGATCGTTGATATAAATCGCAATTAATCTTGCCAGCCAAGT
>NZ_VSZV01000351.1:0-32102 GCF_008919455.1 Rhizobium sp. PEPV16 | reverse complement strand
ATCGGTAACGATCTTTCGATACCTGCCAAAGACCTTAGCACATTTTTGCCTCGGCATGCGCGCTCATTGCGAAAGGACGAACGATTCCCAATACAGATATCTGCCCTTTGTGGATCGTTGATATAAGTCGCAATCAATCTCGCCAGCCAAGCCGGCGGCAATGCGCTTCGGCGGTCAGGACGGCCGCCTTTCGGTCAGCATAAGGACCTGGCAGATAGACCGTGACGCCGCGGAAACTGACGATCACCGCCTTTGTCGCGCTATCGAAGACGATAGCCATATCAGGCTCGTAAGCCATTTGTTTTCCTGACGGCTCTCACTCCATCGAGATGTGCTCTTGTTCGAATAAAACAAGGTGCCAACGGCAAACCTTCAGGCGCGGGGGCTTTTCACGGCGAGCGACGAATGTGGCTAGCGTTCCATCCAACGATTGGTGCGGAACCGCACAGGAACTTTTCCGCCTATCCGGCTGGGATCAATGACGAAGTTCATGCTATTGCACCCCTCGCCTCGATGGTTGCAGCACGCGCCTGAACACTCTCGGCCCTTCGAGCACCCTGCTTCTGCGTCAGACATGCTGACTGTGTCGGCAAGGCCACCAAATCACCCCCGCTTACCGTTCCAGACGTCGAGATTGGCAATTTGGCGAGATCGCAAGACGTTGAAAATATAGTAAACACGCCATTAACCAGAAGCGATATGGATGCTAACTTCCGTCATCGCTCGGGATTTTACGCAAAGTTCTAACCATCGATAAGTACTGGTTATCGATGGTATACAGCATTTATCGATGGTGAGACGATCACGCTCTGAGCAGATCCCGTTTAGAGGCGCCAGACCATTTCTCTTTTCAGCGTTACCTCCAGCAAATGCGTCGGGTGGCGGGTCTTTCCTTCCCGTTCCTACTGAGTGTGAGGCCTGCCTAGGAACCGGCATTCACGGTCATCTTCGATCAACACGATTCTCGAAAGAAGGTGATCTCAGATGTGACTACGTCCTACAGTTTCCCTCTCAAAACTGCGAGTAGACGGTACGAGATCTTTCGCCTATCGATTGCTTATGAAATCGTCGCTTGAACATATGCCGCTCCGCAAGCAGCGAGAACTCGGACGGGTTCTCGAAATCCTCCACGAGGAATTCGAGGACGCGCTGAAGGAAGGCACGACCGATTTCAAGAAGCGCGGCAGGATCCTGAAGATCATCCTCTTCGGCTCCTACGCCAAGGGTGGCTGGGTCGATGAACCATTCACGATGAAGGGGTATCGCTCCGACTTCGATCTCTTGATCATCGTCAACAATCGCAAGCTCTGCGATTTCGCGGAATATTGGCACAAGGCAGCCGACCGGCTGATACACGAAGCCACGATCGAAACGCCAGTGAGCTTCATCGTCCATTCCAGACGGGAGGTGAACACCTACCTCAAGGAGGGGCAGTATTTCTTCTCTGACATTCGCAAGGAAGGCATCGTTCTCTACGAACTGGACGATGAGCCGTTGGCTGAGCCCGAGCCCCTTTCGACCGAGGACCGGCTTCGCGTGGCGAAGGAGCATTTTGAAGAGCGGATCGAGGCTTCGACGGAATTTCTCGATCTGGCCGAACATGCACGTACTAGGGGCTACGGAAAACGAGCGGGGTTTCTTTTTCATCAGTCGCTGGAGCAAGCCTATTCCTGCATTCTCCTTACTCTCACCAATTACGGTCCACCATCGCACAACATCAAGTTTCTGCGCTCGCTCGCCGAGGAGCAGGACCGCCGGCTGGCCGAGGCCTTTCCACGTGATCAGCACCGGGAACGCGCGTGGTTCAACACATTGAACGAGGCCTATGTGAAGGCGCGCTATTCAAAACATTACGAGATCAGCGAGGAGGCTCTCGCCTGGTTTGGCGAGAGGACAACCGTGCTGCTTGAATTGGTCCGGATGGTTTGCTCCGAGCATCTCGAAAGGCTGAAACACGACAGCCACTAGCTAGTGGCGTGTGGCCTCTACGCCGACTGAAGGGGCTACGATCGAGCCAATGCGACATCGACATGCGGCTGGAACCGCGGCACCACCTGGAACGTTTAGAGAACGCATTCAGGAGGCCGCTATGAGTGACAATCCGAAAACCAAGACATCGTCCAACACACAGAAGGACCCCGACGATTGGGTGAGCGGCGACGAGCCGATGACCGGCGCGCAGCGGTCCTATCTGAAAACCTTATCCGAACAGGCGCACAAGCCCGATGCCTATGCCGAGGATCTGACCAAGGCGGAGGCGTCCAAGAGGATCGACGAACTGAAGCAGTCGCTCGATTTGGAATGAGCGGCCGCCTGGCGATAACCAATTGGGTGAAGCCGAAAGCCGACGAGAACGTTTGCGCGCCGCAACACCGGGCGGTGTAAGCTGTTGGAATGGCAAGCTTATGCAAGCCTGGCGTTTCGTTGCCCGCAGGACCCTTGCTGGCAGGAATTTGCCAGCTACCGCCGAACTTGCTGCGAGCTGATTATGTTCGAAGCCTCGACAAACCCCACAATCGCATCATCTCCGCTGGAGCTGAGATTTCTACCGGGATCACGTAGGGGTCTGCAGACCTTAGCGCCGTGACGCTCTCGCGCTTCTTGATCGGAAGCCCGTGGCCCATGTTACTGACCGAATAGAGGGCCACTTTCAGCTTGCCGCTTACCTTCCATGACCGCAACCTGCCCCATGGTTTTTCCTCCAAACGGCCGCTGTTTTCTGCAATGCCTTGGACTTCGAGCCACTGAGCAACACACGCGAGCGCATTGACGGGCTTGACCACCCGGTCTTCCATGCCCTGCCAGATGGTTATCGCAGGCCATGCCTTAGCCTCTGGCGAAATCTCAGCGATGGGTCTTCCCCATCCACCCGGCGGCGGCGTCGCACCTGACTTCATCGCGCGCAGGGCGGACATCGTGTCGCGGGCAGATCCGAATGGCATGCCGGCTATGATCGCGGCGCCTGCAAACAGTGAGGGATAGTTCGCGACCAGTGCGCCTGTCATCGCCCCGCCGGCGGACAGCCCCGCGACGAAGATCCTCGACCGGTCAACGCTATGGCGCTCACATATGTGCTCGAGCATCTGCTTGATTGAACGCACCTCGCCGCGGTCCCTCGCGACGGCGCTTGGACGAAACCAGTTGAAGCAATTTTGCGAATTGTTTGCTCTCTTCTGCTGCGGATAAAGCAGAACGAAACCGCGCTCTTTCGCGAGCTTGGAGAAGCCGGTCGCGACATCCAGGCTTTCGGGAGTCTGACCGCAGCCATGAAGCAGGACGACAAGCGCGGGCTTCTTCGGCAGCCGCGTCGTCGGAACGAAGGATTTCATCACCAGGCGGCCCGGATTGCTTCCAAACGCGGTTGTCTCGACCAAAATCGGTTTCGCGGGACGGGACGTTGAACGTTTCGTTCTACTTCGGGTCGTTTCGAGAGCTTTCTCGATCCGCTTGCTGATCTTCTTTTGGGCTCTGAGGACCTTTAATAGCGATCTGCCGAGACTGAGCTTCATAGGTGAAGGTTCTCAACCCGCGACAGGAGCATCCGCAAGCCCGGCTGCGCTGCTTCCCGCAGCGCGGCCTCCACGGGGAACCACCGTGTCTTACGGACATGCTTCTCCGGAAACTTCTCCGCGATCCTCGATACCTGAAGGAGATGGACGGCCACGTGGTATTGGTGGGGACTTGTGTCCTTCCGATAGGAAAACGTGTCGAACACGGTCTTGTCGACGATGCCTGCCACTCCGGCTTCCTCGGAGTCCTCTCTCAGCGCCGCAGCGCTGCTGGCTTCACCATCTTCGCCGTGCCCCTTCGGAATGCCCCATCGACCGTTCCGTCGGCTACCTACAAAGAGCATTTCAAGTCCACCGTTTCGGTCCGGCGGTAGCAACGAGCACCGGCCTGCCCCACATCGCGACCAGACAGGGTTTTCACAAGTTCCGTCTGGGCGTTTTCGTTGAGCATCGTCCGCCTCCGGTTTCGAAGCCCGCGCAAGCTAGCCGGGCGACGTTCAAGAGTCCAGTTCGCTTCATCACGTCCGGCAACTGCACCAAGCGGAAAATGCTCGTGGCTATACTCTTTTACGTGCCCGCCAAAATGCGCCAGAGCCGCGAATCTAGGGTCAACAACGCGCCAGCGCTGATTGCTCTCCAAGGTCGTTGCGAATGGTCGTAGCAGCAACCCCTGCCTGCCCCATGGCATGGCTGATCTGGTCAAGACCGGCGACGACGTCTCCCGCGGCGTAAAATCCTGGAACCGTGGTCCTCTGGTGGCCATCGACGATGACACATCCTTCGTCTGAGAGCCTCGCTCCAAGACGTGATGCCAGGTGCGAACGTATGTCGGATCCGAGAGCCGGATATATGGACGCGAATGAATAGGTTTCCGTTGGTGTTGCGACGCGGATCATATCTTTGTCCAGATCGGTCGAGATTACGGGCCCGACCTCCACTCTTATTCCGAGGTGGGTCAAGGACGACGTCTCGATTTCGGAGAGATCATGTTTGCCCTCGGGCGATATAAGCGTGAGATCCTTCGTGTAACTTCGAAGGAAAACGGCCTCCTTGAACCCCTTCGTTCCAGTTCCGAGAACACCAATGGGCTTGTCCGTTACCTCAAAACCGTCACAGACGGGACAGTAGCGCAGAAGGCCACGAGCCACGGCTTCATCATGGGTTGCCTGTGGCATCGCAGGCCGTCGGTTGACGACACCGGTAGCAAAGAGTACGGCCCGAGAGCGGATGCTGCCGCTCTCGAATTCTGCCACGAACAGGTTGTCGGCTTTATGAAGCGTCGTGATCCTGCGGCGTTGAATGGCTGCCCCGTAGAGCTGAGCCTGGGCGTTCATTCTCGCCAGCAGCTCAGTGCCGCTGATGCCGTCCGGGAATCCGGCATGGTTGTGCGACATAGGGATGGTGGAAGCGCGGCTGGAGTTATCGTGGAAGACCGCCACGGAAAGATGGTAGCGCGCCAGGTAAATCGCCGCGGTCAGGCCAGCCGGACCACCCCCGATGACAACGCAGTCGTACACTTTCTCTTCAAATGCGTTCGTCATCATGCCATTCCGTATCCTGTTGGCCCCAACCGGGATTGCACCAGTGTGGGCGACATGGCCAACCTCGGCAAACGGTAATGGTTCCATTGTCCGGTAATCCAACTCACCATGTCCTTGACATCCATGCGATGCGCTCAAAAGTTGCCAGGGCTCTTGGGGTCCACCAAATTCGGATAGCCTCCCGCCTTCCAAGATCAAGGCTATTGGCTAGAGCTCAGATCCCGCCGGCGGACGGACCACAACGTTGGTTGCAATGAGCGACGCCCGACAATTAAGTGGACGGGTGGAGTCATCGACGTCGCCTCGATGTGGATCGCGGCGATGTCTCGGTTTTGCAGGTAACATGGTCGTCGCGGCTCTGGCTGACTCTGCGGACAATGCGCTGATGGCGTTCCACATCGGCCAATAATCATCGATCGGAACAATCCGAGCGAGGTGCTACGTGTCACTCTCGGATCGCGCTTTTCTGCACTTTCTGCGAGCGGCATGGACGCAACTTAAATCAATGTTCACGCATACACTCCATCTTGATTATGCTTGGCTGAGCGGAGTTCCAACGGTGACGATTTGGAAACCAGGCCCGGTACGATGCACGAGGCACTTATGGCAACTAGGTCATCTTCATTGAACAGGTCGAAGCGGCGCATACCGTTCACGGTGGCGAAATTTGCCGAGGCGACAAAATTGTCGCTGATCTCGATCGACAGCCACGGGGATATCGAGTTTGTCAATCCGTCCGCGTGCGCGCTGTTCGGTTACAGCAAGGGGGAGATGATCGGAAAGCCTATCACCATCACCATCCCCGAGCGGATGCGGGGCGCGCATATGGCAGGGCTACAAAAGGTGTCCGCGGGACAAAAGCCAAATCTCGGCGGCAGGCCAGTCGAGGTGTCGGCGGTCAAGAAGGACGGCACGGAATTTCCGATCGAGATCACCTTATCAACCTGGCGTGGCAAACGCGGGTTCTGTGCTGGCGCCGTCATCACCGATATTTCGGAGCGACGGGAGCGGGAGGGACGCCTGTTACGACTGGCAAGCCAGGATACCTTGACTGGACTGCTTAATCGTCATCGCTTTTCCGCGCTGCTTGCCGATACGCTCGCTGCGGGAAACGCTGCCGCCATCATTCTCTTGGACCTCGATGGCTTCAAGGAAGTCAACGACACGCACGGACATCGCGTCGGCGATTGTCTTTTGCAGGCCATCGGTGTCAGGCTCCCATACATGCTGCGCCCGGACGCCAATATAGCCCGCATCGGCGGCGACGAATTTGCGGTTCTGTTGCAGGGTGTAAGCGACCCGCGCGCCGTTTATGCACAAGCCGATGCTATCCTCCAGGCATTTGCAAAACCGTTTGAACTCGGAGGACATGTTCTGGAACTCGGCACCAGCATCGGCTTTGCTCTTTCACCGACCCACGGGGTGGAGGCCGAAGAGCTGATTGCCAGTGCCGATTACGCCCTGTATCGAGCGAAAGCCGCAGGCGGACACTCGATCCGGATGTATGACGCCACCATGCGGAGCGAGACGTCGGCGCGTCGCGAACTGCGGGACGAACTGCTTGCCGCGATGCGTCAAGGTGAACTGGAGCTCTTCTATCAGCCCCAGGTAAAGCTCTCCGACGGAAGGATCATCGGTCTTGAAGCCTTGATCCGCTGGCATCATCCCATTAGAGGCCTGCTGACGCCCGCAGCCTTTCTTCCTGCTCTCGACCAAAGCGCGCTGGCTCTGGATATTGGTTGGTGGACGCTTGACGAAGCCGCAAAGCGCGCCAGCCAACTGCAGGCGTCAGGCTACGAAATCAGGATCGGCGTCAATCTGTTCCCGGGGCAGCTGCGCGCACCCAATCTCATCCAAAAAGTGGCCAGTGCACTTCAAAAGCACTGCCTTGCACCAGAGGGACTGGAGCTCGAAGTCACCGAAACGATTGCACTTGCGGATGACGGCCGTTCGCTGGAGGCGATGACGGCCCTGCGGGAACTTGGCGTTGGCATCGCCTTCGACGACTTTGGAACGGGATATGCTTCCCTCAGTTCGTTGCAGCGCTATCCGCTGACGACGCTGAAGATCGATCGAGGTTTCATCCAGCAGATCCGCAGCAGGCCGAACGATGCCGCGATCACCCGGGCACTGATCGGCCTGAGCCGAGACATGGGACTGGAGACGGTCGCGGAAGGAATCGAAACCCGCGAACAGGAGGAGGCGCTTGTGGCCTTGGGTTGCCCATGTGGTCAAGGCTATCTCTACGGTCGGCCTATGCCGTTCAGCGCGGTCTTGAGCCTCATCGAGCAGAAGGCAGCATCCGCGGCGCCGATTGGTCGGCAGGAAGCCGGAACCTTCATTCGGGCTGGGCCCCACGCCCCTAAAGGAGGACATGGCGACTAGGAGCTAGGACACTTGGCTCGTGTGGGGTCCGCCTGCCTGAATCAACGAAGGTCGCGTCTCAAAGCTGACTGCGTTTGATGCAGACCTGCGATGCGCCCGGCCCTTCACCTCGTGAGTAATGGCGTAAGGGACTCAGGCCGTTAGCCACCGTGGCGATCGCTGCGAGGAAGATCTACGATCCTGCTTCCGGCAGCGGCCCGATAGTAGATTTCGGTCACCCGAAACCGACCATCGATGCGTTTGCACTGGACGATGACGTCGATCGCGATCTTCAGCATCTCGCGTATGTCGTTTCGCTCCAGATCTCGCCCGCCGTCCGATTCCTTCACCAGCAGTGTCAGCTGTTCGAATGCAAGCCTGGCTGAGTCGGCATGCACGGTGGTGATCGAACCCGGATGACCTGAGTTCACATTGCGAATGTAGTAGAACGCAGTGCCGTCGCGCAGCTCCTGCAGAAGAATGCGATCCGGCCGCATACGCAGGCAGGATTCAAGCAGATCCTTTGCCCCGACCTTCGCCAGCCCTTGGCCGCCCTTGGAATAGAAGAGGCGGACATGGTTCGGTTGCGGAATGACGAGCTCGGGCGTGTCTTCGATGGAGATGATGCGCTCGCTCGAAGGAATATGGCGGATCAACGCTTTTGAAAGCGTCGTTTTGCCGGAGCCCGTCGCCCCGGAGATGATGATGTTCTTGCGCGCATGGACCGCTTCTCGAAGAAAAGCCTGGTATGATCCTGTTCGATAGAATTCGAGGAGCCTACGGTCGACTAGAGAGACGTCCGCGTCTTCTCTCGCCACCTCGGCGAACAAGCCCCCTTGATCAAGATCGTTCAGGCTCAGCGACACCGACGACGGCTTTCTGATGGTGATGCTGACGGTTCCCTTTGTCGTGGCGGGCGGGATGACGATCTGGATGCGCTCGTCGCCCGGCAGCGTTGCCGAAAGGATGGGCCGGGTTTCGTCGATCGACTGATTGGAATAGCTGGCGACGGCCCTTGCCAGACGCATCAGCTTGTCAAACGACATCTCCGGCAGATCGTGGGTTTGCCAACCGGCCGTTCCCTCGGTGACGACCTGGGTCGGCCAGTTGATGATGATCTCGTAGAGCGACTCGTCGCGCAGGAAGGGCGACAGCGGTACCAGCAGCTCGCGCACGACGCCGGAGTCGGCTCCCTCTGTCATGAGCGGCCCTATTTCGTGATCAGGGTCGAGGCTGGACTGAAGTCGCCAAGAACCGCCCGATCGTAGATGCGATTGCGCGGCTCCGTCACGCGCAGCCGATAGACGCTCGAGAAATCGAGATCACGCGCCACGAAGATCGAAACCAGCTCTCCTTGATGCTTCAACAGGGTCGGCGGAATGTTGATCGACTGCTCGACGGCGATGGTCGCAGCCTGCTTTCCGGCGCTCGTCGTGTTGTCTGCCTCGACATCGCTATCCTGTAGCTGGCTGTTGGCGTAGGAGGTCGCGTCGCCGACGATCGACAAGAGGATCGCGCTGCCGAAACGCTCCCACCAATGGGTATCGACGTAGCCGTCGACACCGGCACGTCCAAGGGCATCGGTTGCCGGCGACGCAAGGGTGATGATCACCCCGTTCGGTGTCTTTGCCCGGTTCCAGAGCACAAACAGGCGTTTCTGGCCACGGCGAAGGCCGCCGCGATATTCGCCGACGACCTGCGTGCCTTTCTCCATCAGCACGACGCGGCCGTTGTCCGAGAGGACATCGCGGTTGATGACACAGCTCGTGAAGCCGGGTTGGTCGGAGGACAGCGCCGTCTCCAGGACGCATGGAATGGAGGTCCCAATGGCGATAACGAAGTCGCGATTTCCAATGGTTCCTGCACGCGAGCCCTGCAGCTGTGTCGGCGCCAGCATGCGATTGAAGCGCTGGTCCTCGTTTTCCGCCTCGGCGCTGAGCCCGCCCGGCCTGTTTGCGAGCGGAACGTAATTCGACGCAGAATCGGCACTGGCATCCTGGTCTCGAGCATCAGGCTGGCGCGATTTTTCACCGCTGTAGGCGATGACCGGCGCGCGGCGGGCAGCGTCGAGAAGCTTCTCATCCTCGCCGTCCTGCTCGGGCATTCCGGGCGTCGGCAGGATTGTTTCCGGCGGCGGGGTGACGGGTTGGACCGGTTCCTTCGCCGGCTCGAAATCCGATGTCTGACGAATAACGACGTGTTCGGGCCGGACCCCGTCGGCGGGCTTGTCCTGCCCGCGCATCGACCAGAGCGCAAATCCGACGAAGGCGATGATAGCCAGCGCCACGACGCCACGTCTCACCGTCGGATTGGTCTCGAGGCTCCGGCCCGTCGACGTTTCCGCGCGCTCACCAGGAATTTGGGTGCTGTCTTCCTCGGCCATGACGCCTCCTATGGTCCACTCGCTGCCTGCGTCTTCACAATACGCTCCACCGAGGGTGAGGTCGTATTGGTGTCGGGATTGATGCCGATCCGATCATAGGCCTCGTTGAAGACGCACAGCACGTCGCCTGCCCTGCGCAGGATGAACTTGCGGCTGATCGCGTGCACCAGCACCAGGTTGTTCTCGACGGACTTCGGTAACAGGCTCTCGCTGCCGTCGGAATTTTCCATGTAGATCGCCGGCATTTCCTGGTTGCCGGCAAAGGCGAAGGTGGTGACTTTCCCGTTGTCGTAGACTGCCTGCGGTTCAAGTGACGCGGTCCCTTGCGCCGAATAGCGCCAGTTGCGTGGACCATAGGCTTCGTGAAGCGCAAGGACTTTGTCCGCTTCGCCGGCCTGAGCCGCCTGCGCACGAGCAGCGGCATCGAGCCTTCGGCGTTCGGCCTCGTCGGCGGGATAGCGATACTTCACATAGAAGTAGGTGTTCTGCCCGGCCTCGACGCTGCCGTCCCGAACCGTCAGCTCCATCTGGTAGCTGCGTGTCGATCCGTCCCGCCGGGTTGTGACGACCGAGATGTTGGTCACCGGCTGGTTTTCGCGGGGCTTCAGGAACAGGATATTGCCGGCCGGCGCCACTTCCCATGCGACGCTGTTGCCAAGCGCCACGTGGGCAATCTCCTCGTCGGCGGCAAACTCGATCTGCACCGAGGACCGTAAGGTGCCGACGATCTTGGTGATGTTGTAAGGCTGGTATTCGACAAAACGGATGCGGCTATCCTGCGATGCGCCGCGCGGAATGTCGAGCGCTGACGCTGTCGTGGAGAGGCCGGCAAGAAGGAGGGCGATCAGGACACTCTGCTTCAATTGATGGCCTCCGGATCGGCGCGATACTCGCTGACGGCAAAACCAAGCGGATTGGTCAGCCGGTCGGTCGAGGACATCGGCGCGTTGACATAAGAGAAGGTGAGCGTCGCCACCCAATGGGTGGTCCTGATGTCGTCACCGCGGGTGACGGTCCTGGTATAGCGCACCGATACGACATTGGCGTTGATCAGCGAGATCGAGACGACGTTGATGCGTGACATCGCGCTGCGGCCATAGATATTCTGCGGAGAGTCCGGATTGCCGCCTCGGTAGATTGCCGCAAAACGCGTCTGTTCCGGCTGGGTCGAGAGCAGGGCGACGGTGCGAAAATTCTCCTCGGCCTCGCTCCAGACATAGGCTTCCCGGGCACGCACATATTTGGCCGCAAAATACTTGGTCACCGCCTCGTCATAGCTGCCGGCCGTCGACGTCAGCGCCGAGACGACGTCGACGATGCCGGTGGAATTGTCGACCCGAACCACGAACGGCTCGACCGTCTTCAAGGGCGTGAGGCCGGCAACGGCGACAATCGAGGTGGCGGCAAGCACACTTGCGGCGATCGCGATGAACCAGGCGATGCGCGCCGACCGCTCCACCTGGAGAAGCCGATCCTGATCGAAGCGACGCGCCTTGTCGAAATAGCTCTTCAGACTATCCTCACTCACCATCTCACCCCTCCTGGCATGAGCGATAGGAACCAACGACGTCGAAATGCGCGAAGGCGGCAGGTTCCTCCGTCAGCGGCTCTTCACTATGGGAAGACTCCTGGCCAGTGGCTGTCGCCGGGACCGCGTCATTGCCGCTTTGATTGGCGGGCGTGTTGTCCTCCCACTGCCACATGGCGCGGTTGAGCGGCCGGCGCGAATAGCCATCGCATTTGGGCAAAGGGTGGGACCTCGAAGCGCAACCAGTGAGCTCCATGGCAAGCAGGAGCGAGACGATAATGCGGATCATTGAAATGCAAACCTCTGAAACATTTGTCGTGGAGAAATCTTCATCCGGCCCCTCAGGATCTGAGCCGGCGGCTGACGAACCGGGCGCCTCGCCCAACCGCTCTGGTGCCATGCGAGGCGGCCCAGGCGAGCGTGCTTTCATGGGCGTCTCGGCTGGCACCATAGCCGTAGGTCAAAGACGCGCCGCCCGCCGCAAGCGCTGAGGCAATGCCGGGCAACTGGTAGAAGACGTAAAGCGCGGCAAGGCAGATGGCGCAAAGGGCGACCGGACGCATCATGACATCCGTGTAGCTTTCGATTGCCGTGAAGGTCGTGTCGATGCAGCTGATCAGCAGTGAACCGATGGCGACGACCAGGATCTGGAGAATGACAAAATTGGCGAGCTGACCGATCCAGGATTCGGTGAAACGACGGGTGGACTGAAACATTGCAAGCGCGACGAAGATCGGGCCGATTGCCAGCACGATGGCGAGCGCCAGCCGGGCATAGAGCGAGACGATATAGCCGATCGCCGCCACGGTGAAGCTCGCGCCGATCGCCATCATCCCGCCGATGCCGTTGACAATGTCGGCGGGCCAGGTGGCGCGCGCCCAGATTTCCTGAGCACATTTCTGGCCCTTGTCGAGCAGGCTGTCGAAGGTGGAAGCGCTGGGCGCCGTCCCGGAGTTCAGCGCCTGCGAGATCTCGCGCGGCAGCGTCTCGAAGAAGATGTCGGTGATGTAGGTCTGATATTCGCTGGCGTTGCGCACCAGCATGACGATGATGGCAAGCTTCATCGCCCGGAACGCGAATTCGAGAATGGGCTCCGGCACCGAGCCCCGCAGGACAAGGTAACCATAGAGCACGACATAGAGCGTCAGCGCCGCGGTGAGCGGGCCGCCGATCCAGCTGGCGATGTTCGACGTGCCCGACGAGATGAAATTTTCCAGCGGCGCCTTGAACTGGCCGTCGACGAAGCTGAAGACCTGGTACATCGCTCAGCCTCCAAGCGCCCTGTTCATGCGTTCAAGCCGCAACTTCCAGTCCGCCGCCGCGGCGTTTTGACAATTGGGCGTCTGACGCAAGACGCCGGGGTTGTTGCGGCATTCACTCGTGATCTTCGCCAGCAGGACCTGATCATCCATCAGCTCGTCGACAGTGTGGATCCTGTCTTCGTCGCCGAAGCAGCCAGAAAGGGTGAGCATGACGATGCCAAGCAGGAGATGTTTCATTTGAGCGCCTCTCCCATGGCATCGAGGCGCTTGCGCCAATCCTCGGCCTTGCGCTGGTCGTCGACCTGAACCTCAGCCTGCTGGACCATCTGGAGAGCCTGCATGCGCAGCACGTCGGTCTGCAGGAAGGCGGTTTCGGCCTGCAGGCGTGCCTGAAGATCGGCGATATCCTTGGCATCCGCGGCACTGGCGATCTGCCGGCGCAGCTGATCGATGCCGTCGATGCGCTTGGTGGCGGCATCGTAGATCTGCTGGCCGAGGCTCATCTGGCCGGCATTGCGGTTCTGGGCGCGCGCCAGTTCCTGGTCATAAAAGTCATTGGCATCGGTGCGATAGGTGGAATTATTCTCGAGGAATTTCGAGGCGGAGGTGCCGAAGACGCCGGTGCCCGAGCCTTTCAGCAGCCCTTCGATGGCGTTGAAGTCCTGCGGCAACGCCTTGCGGATCGAAGGGTCGTTCAGCAGACCGGCGACATCGGCCATGTTGGTGACCTTGTTCAGCGATGCGTAAAGCTGCTGGGCCTGCTGAAGCTGTTGATTGAGCGTGTCGAGCTGCGATTTCAGCTGAGTGATGCTTTCGATCTGCTTGGCGATCGCTGTCTCATCGATGACCGGAATGCCCTGTGCGAATGCCGCTCCAACCGGCAACAGCCCAGCTATCATTGCCAGAGAAAATCCCATTCTGACCCTTTCCATCAATCCGTTCTCCTTCTTTGCTGAAACACCGGTAGCCAGTCTTCGAGCCGATCGCCGACCTCCTTCCGAATCGCCTCGGCGAGTTCGACGCTGGCGGTGCGGCCGGAGAGAATCTCGAGCTCGTCGTCGAAACCCCTGAGGTTCAGTTCGGCAACGACGCTGTTGTGCCCCTGTTTGACGATGAAGCGGCGGCTTTCGACCGGAAGCTCGCGGGAGAGAAGCTCGAACTCGCGCTCCGTCAGTTTGAAACCGTCGACGTAATCGGCATGATCGCCGCGAGGATTCGGTAGGAAGATCTGCGTCGGGCACTGCTCGATGATCGTATGGGCGATCGGCGAGATGATCGCATCGCGCGGGCTTTGGGTCGCAAACAACATCAGCCCATTCTGTTTGCGGATCGTCTTCAGCTTGTTCTGGGCGAGATCGCGAAAGCCCTCGTCCTGCAGGGCCTTCCAGAACTCGTCGATGACGATGATGATGCGCCGCCCGTCGATCAGCTGCTCGATGCGGAAGAACAGGTAGGCCATCAGCGGAGCGCGAATTTCCTCGTTGTCGAGGAAGTCGGTCATGTCGTAGCCGATGAACTTGGCACCGATGCCGATGTCGTCGGTCTCGTTGTCGAACACCCAGCCGAGCGGACCTCCCCTTTCCCACCGCCTCAGCCGCGAGGCGATGCCCTCGGGATCGGTGTTGTTGAGGAAGGTGCGCAAGGCGCCAATGGAGCGGCGCTCGACAGGAAGGTCCGCCAGACCGTCGACGGCCGAGGCGATGTCGCGCAGCTCGGTGACGGTCAGTTCCCGCGTCGCCGCTCCCGCCAGCCTGCCAACCCAGCCTGTGAGGAACACTTTGTTTTCCGGCGTGAGGTCGAGTGCCTTTAGCGGCGCGCAGCCGGTGGCAACACCGTTGCGAAGCGGCAGGTAGGTGCCGCCCGCAGCCCGGACGAACAGGTCGGCGCCGCGATCCTTGTCGAAGAAGACCATGTGGGGATCGTGTTTTTCGAGCTGGGAGAGCATGAAGTTCAAGAGCACCGTCTTGCCGGCGCCCGACGGTCCGCAGACGAAGGTGTTGCCAAGGTCGCTATGATGAAAATTGAAATAGAAGGGCGAGCCGGAGGCGGTCTTCAGCATGGCGACGGCCGGTCCCCATTCATTTCCGTCCTTTCTGCCGGTCGGATAGGAATGATAGGGAGAGAGTGCTGCAAAATTCCGGGAGGTAATGGCGCCGGATCTTGCCCGGAATCGGAAATTGCCCGGCAACTGCCCCCACCATGCCGCCTCGAGCCCGAGATCCTCGCGGGCGACTACCGCACCGCCGTTGGTAAGGTATGCCCGTGCTTTGGCCATGTGGTCGCTAAGCTCCTTCACCGAAGGCGCAAGCACCGACAGCGCCAGATGGTGCTCGCCAAGTACGAAGCGGTTCGACTCCAAATCGTCCATGGCTTCGCCGAGCTCTTCGATCTGCGAGGCCGCCTTGTCGCCGGCGCTCACCATCTGGTTCTGTTTGCGCCCCATGATCGTGCGCGCGTCGGCTTTCGAGACAAAGGCGAAAGACTGCGTCAGGATGAGCTCGAAGGGGGCCGTCAGGATGCCGTCGAGTATGCCGCCGCGGGTCGTCGCCGGATATTCCTTGAACCCGAAGATGCCGGCATAGCGGCTGTCGGCCTCATGACGGATCTCGATGGTTTCCCGCCCAACGATCACCCGATCCGAATAGATCGCCGAAGATATCCTGCCCTCCGTCAACGGGACGCGCTCCCGCCGGCCGCCAACGACCTGATGCAGCACCTCGCTCGGTTCCGAAAAGAGGATGCCGTCCTGCTCGTAAAGGGAGAGCACTCGAGGCTCGAAGCGCTTCAGGCCCGCGGTGACGTCGGATACCTTGTCCTTCAGGTGCTTCAGGCCATCCTCGTCGACTTCGACGCCGGCGCGGCCTGCCCTGCGCAGGCGCGAAACAAGATTGGCGGCTTTTTCGGCGGTATCCCGGCCCGGATGCCAGACGAGCGAGAGGTAGAGATCATTTCGAAACAGATCCTCATCGATCATGCGTTCGCGGTATTTTGCGTTCAGCCCCTGTGAGAATGGATTGGCGAACTCTCCGTCCGGATAGGCGTTGTCGCGACGGCGAATGACATGTGTCCACAGCGCCAGCCGCTCGTCGGCAATGTTGCGGTAGAGCGTATTGAGGTCGCGGTGGAGGCTGTTCAGGTCCAGGACATCGGCGGTTTCGAAGGATACGCCATCGAGCGCGAGCATCACCATCAGCGCCCTGGACTTCAGCGCGATCGTTGTCTCGTCGACATGGCGGACGTGCGGAATGAAGGTTTCGGGGCCGAGTTCGCGTGAGCGAAGCGTTGCGATGCTAGGCAAGGCTCAGATCCCTTTCGTCATAGTGCCGGATGAGCGTCAGCGGCGAGAGCGTGGCGCCGCCCCAATAGGCGGTGTTGCGTGACCGGCCGCGGGTGTCGATCCACGAGATCAGGATCCGGAACATGTTATGGTCATGCTTGACGAGCGTCCGGAATATGAAATGAAAGACGACGCCGACCAGTGCGTAGGCGATCGATCCAGCGGTGATGTAAAGGATCGTCGTCAGCATGACGTTGACGCCCATCGCCTCCATCGTCACACCGGCGATCATCGCCGGGCGGGTGCAGGCAAGGAACAGGGTGTCTTCCTCGATGGCGGCAGCTGTCGGCATGGTCATCAGCCTCCGACGATCGTATTGACGAGTTCCGTCGCGCCGAAAATCCCGCCGATGCCGATGATCCAGAAGCCGGCGCGGCGCAGATCCATGTAGCCGAACATCCAGGCGATGCAGATGATGATGACGGCGATGACGGCAAGCAGCCGGGCGATATTGCCGGTCAGCATGTCGACGATGTTCTGCAGGACCGTTTCGACGCCGGCTGCCTGGGCAAAAGCCGGTTCTGCCAGGCAGGCGACAATGGCGACTGCCATCAACGCGGGAGCCGCGACAGGGCGAAGGGTTGCTGTTGAGATCATTGGCTTTGCTCCAATCGTTCATTCTGAAACACGAGAACCTGAGTCTGCCGCCGGGCGTTGAAGACGTCCCACGATGCGGCTTCATTGGGCTGCGGAATGGATTCTTTGATTACCGACGCCTGCCGCCTGTCTGCCGATTCATCAGGAGGGATTTCTTCGCGCGGTTCGCCGATGGCGACAGAGGCCAGGTTGGAAGACAGGCGGACCATTTCCTTGCGGACCTGCTCGTCATATCTCACCATCTGGCCGACCGACGGGTCGTTCCGGCCATAATAGGATTGGAGCATGACCTTCTCGGCCTGCGTGGTATCGGCGCCGGCATGCAATGCGAGGCGATAATAGCTGTTGAGCAGAGTAGCCGTGGCCTTCAGGTTCAGGCAGGGATCGAACGCATCCGAAATCGAAAGCTTCAGCTTGCGCAACTCTTCCATGCCGATACCGCCAAGGCCGATCTGGGTGTCCTGATGATCAGCGGCAAGCGAGATCGCGAGCTCAATGGCTTCCGCTTTCGACGCGGGCTGGCGCTCAAGCGGCGGGCCGCTGTTGATACGAATGGCGAAGGGCTTGAAGCCGCTCTCGAGACTGATGACCGCGGCAAGCGTTCTGATCTCCACCATGGGTGCGCAGTTCTGCGCGAGATCCACGAAAGTGACGGCCATCGTTCAGTACCAGACCCGCTGCGTTGCCGTGCCGTCGATGGTGACGTCGACATAGTGGGGTTGCGGGCGTACGTTCGGGCGAGCCGTCGAATAGCCCATGCACTGGCGGCGCCCTTCCTCCCGCTGCCAGCGTGGCGACCGCACCAAATCCTTGTTGAATTTGTGATCATCTCCAAAAACACTGGGGCAGTATGCATTGCTCACCGGCTGGAGGGACGTCGACACGCAGGTAGTTTCCTGTCCGCGAGGACCATAATCGGTTTCCAGCCGGTAACCCGTTTCGCAGTAATAAGGCTCATAGCCGGGGCGCGAACTGGTAAAGCCGACGCCGCTGCATGCCGGGAACGAATGTCCCTCGGCGAGCTCTCGCCACAGCTTCTGGATCGGCGGCCGGCATGCCGCGAACTGCGTCGCACCTCCTGGGTTGGAAAGGCACAGGATAACCTCGCAGCCCCATTCATTTGCGTGCGCCTGGCCAGGTGAAGTAAGGTAGGGTGGCAATATGCAGCAGGCCGCGACGACCGAGTTGAGCAGAAGGTTTTTCATGAGTACGACCCTCCAGAGGACATCCCATTGCGAAAGAGGTGGCTTGCCCGTAAAGGCGTTTATACTGATTTATATAACACAGTAAAAGAGCATGACAAGAGCACTCACAACCCAATGGCGTAATCTGGCTTTCTCAGGTCTCATCCTGCACGAAATCCTCGATCATCCACTCGAAGACGAGACGCCTCAGGCACGGCTGAAGCAGGTCGGCATGATGACGGTGCTGTACAGCATGAACCAGGCGCATCAGAAGTTAACCCTCTCCAGCATCATGGAAATTACTGCACTAACTCGCAGCGGCGTCAAAGAGACGGTCGATCTCCTGGTCAAACGGGGGATGCTGGACGAGACGATCGTCAAGAATTCGATGGGACGTGGAACGGCCCGTCAGTTCGAGATTTCAGAAGCGCTTCTGGAGAAACTGAGTTCTTTCGCAGCCGGATGATAGCGGTTTTAAGTGATTATTTTGGTTGCCTGTCGGTTGGTCAGAAATCACCGCAATGCCTGCAGCCGCGAGAATTGGTTGACATCGCAACGCCAGGGTCATGACATGCAGGGTGAAGGTGAGCGTGCGGGCACATTGGCGCTCGATTGTCATTCGCCGACAACAAAAAACCGCAAAATCGCTGTGTTCACCATCCCTGTCGCGTCCGCCTGGCGCGGAGGAAACTCGCCAACGAAGCCTCCTAATGACGCGCTGGGCTTTAAAGACAATCTGCTTGTGCACCCGTTGGACACGACGGCCGTAACCGCAGCGACAGAAGAGCATTTGCTCTCGGCAGGAAAAGCCGCAACCATCGCCCACGACAATGAGATGCCTGGACCGCTCCAGCTCGAGCGCGGTGCGAAGCAATGCGACAATTGGAACCTTATTTGCGATCGCATGGTTCGGGCTGCAGACATGATGCCGCGGGACCTCCATGCCATTACTGCCAGCAGCGCCGAGAGCGCTACGACGAATAGTCATCATCAGCGACTTCCAGGACGGCGATGGCGAAAACGTAGAGCCTCGGACCCCGGCGTGGTTTCGCAAACAGTGGCTCGCCGGCAACCGGGGACCTCGTCCTCAACCCGCCGATCGGGGCCCAAGCCTTCAGGTGATCGGCGGCTATATCGAACGGCTGCCGCTTGCCGTTCTCAAAGCCGGCCTTGTGGACTGCGCCGAAGTATGGACACATTGGCGCGGTCCGACACCGCCGACTGAACAGCCTGGCGCCAGCCCTCTCCTCATGCGCCGGGCATTTCAGGCAAACGGGTCTGAAGCGCCGTTTTCTTCCAACGACATGCTCGGGCACATTGCCGCCTTCGGGCCGCCGTCGATCCTCTGTGTCTGGGGCCTCGGTGTGAGTGAAGACGTGTTGCTGGCTTGCCGCGGAAGTTTCAAGATTTACAACTCGATCGACGCACCCGCCTTGCGAGTTCCCTTTGACGTCGGCCGGCACTTCGACCTCATTCTCACCGGATCGCAAGGGCAGTCGGAGGCGGTGCGGTCGCGCCATCCGACGATACCGACGATCATCATGCCGATCGGACCCGAGTTTGCCTCCGAACTCACCTTCACGCCGATCGACATGCCGAAGACCTACGACGTGATCTACGTTGCCGCCGCGCAAGCCTATAAGCGCCACGACATCCTGTTTCAGGCGCTTGCCAAGCTTCCGCGTTCGATGCGGGCCCTTTGCGTCTGCGGCTACGGCGAGATGATGGACACATTGCGAAGCGAGGTCGGCGAACTTGGCATCAATGTCGACTTCATCGACCCACCCGGCGTGCCGTTTGCGGAGGTGAACAGGCTGATGAACCAAGCGCGTATCGGCGTGGTTTGCGGCATCGATGACGGGGCACCGGCAATCCTGACCGAATACATGCTGGCGGGCATACCCGTCCTCGCCAACAGCCAGCTGCGCTGCGGGTTGCAATTTATCACCCCGGAGACGGGTCGAGTGGCCTCGCCCGAGAACTTCCATGAAGGCATTTGCGACATGCTGGGCCGGCTCGGGACGTTCAACCCGCGCCATGTGGTGCTCGCCAACTGGACGTGGCCGCACAGTCTGCGAAAACTGAGGCCCTTCCTTGGCGGATCAGCCAGATAGCGCCTTACGGGAACATTCGTCGCCATTCGCGGTTCGGGGTCATCGTGATTGCGAGGTGCTCCATGAACCTGCTGAATTCCGTCCCGCACTTGTCCGACAATAGCTTGTTGGATGACGCGCCGCTCATTTGTTTTTCGCATCTAAGATGGGACTTTGTGCTCCAGAGGCCGCAGCATCTGATGGAACGGTTTTCGCGCGAGCGGTCGGTCTTCTATTTCGAGGAATTCATCCCCACCGACCACCATTTCGCCTATCTGGAGATTCATCCCTTCGAAGGAACGAGCGTCAAGGCGGTCCGTCCGCGGATCCCACATTGGTGGAACGAGGTCGATCGAGAAGCCGCTCTTGGCAGACTGCTGGACGAACTGATTTGGCTCCACGGCGCCAAACGTCCGATCCTTTGGTTCTATACACCGCTGATGTTTGGCTTTGCCCGGCATGTCGACGCCGTCGCGGTTGTCTATGATTGCATGGACGAACTCGCGAACTTCAAATTCGCGCCGGCCAATCTCAACGCCTCAGAGCGGGCCCTGATGGCCTGTGCCGATGTCGTTTTTACCGGCGGTCTCAGCCTCTATGAGGCAAGACGGGACCAACACGACAATATCCATCCGTTCCCGTCGGGGGTCGATACGCATCACTTCCGCGCCGCCCGATGCCCTTTGCCCGATCCACCCGACCAGGCGGGTATTCCTCATCCTCGTCTCGGATACTATGGGGTGATTGACGAAAGGCTCGACCTCGACCTGGTCGGCAGTATCGCATTGGCCCGGCCTGACCTTTCTTTCGTGTTCCTGGGCCCAATCGTAAAGATTTCGCCGGATGATCTACCCCATGGCGCGAATATCCATTATCTCGGACAGAAGGCCTATGCCGATCTTCCCGCGTATCTTTCGGGTTGGCAGGCTGCGCTGATGCCGTTCGCGCTGAACGAGGCCACGCGCTTCATCAGCCCCACCAAGACTCCCGAATATCTCGCCGCCGGCCGGCCGGTGGTTGGAACCCAGATCGTCGATGTCGTGCGAGGTTACGGCGACGTGCCGGGGGTGTTGTTGGCAAACGGCGCCGAGGCCTTCGCGGAAGCCTGCGACGCCGCGCTCTTGTTGTCCCGCTCCGACACGGCGTGGTTGGAAGTGGTGGACGGGGTTCTGGCGCAATCGTCATGGGATAGTACCTTTCGCAGAATGTCCGCGCTTGTCGAACAGGCGGCAGCGCAAAAAATCGTTTCGGCCACCCTTCCCGAACGATTTCGCGTCGGAACTTCGCGCAGGGCGCCTTCGGATACCTACGACTATCTGATCGTCGGCGCAGGATTTGCCGGGTCGGTTCTTGCCGAGCGGCTCGCTGCCGACGGCGGCAAGAGGGTCCTTGTCTGCGACAGACGGCCCCATATCGGCGGCAACACCTACGATCACTATGATGAGGCGGCGATCCTGGTTCACAAATATGGCCCGCACATCTTCCATACCAACAGCGAGGATGTCTTTGCCTATCTTTCCCGCTTTGCGGCATGGCGGCCCTACGAACATCGGGTGCTTGCCCAGGTCGGCGATCTGCGCCTTCCGATCCCGATCAATCGCACGACACTGAATGCGCTCTACAACATCGATCTGACCAGTGACGCCGAGGCGGCGCGTTTTTTGGCGGACCGTGCGGAGCCTTGCGATCCGGTGAAGACATCGCGCGACGTGGTGATATCGCAGGTTGGAGCGGAGCTCTATCGGACCTTCTTCGAGGGCTACACTCGCAAGCAGTGGGGGCTCGATCCGTCCGAACTTGACCGCTCGGTGACGGCTCGTATCCCGACCCGGACCAATACCGATGACCGCTACTTCCTGGATCGCTTTCAGGCCATGCCGGTTGGCGGCTACACCCGCATGTTCGAACGGATGCTGAACCATGACAATATCACGGTGATGGTCGGCACCGATTTCGCCGATCTCAGGCGTGAGGGCCTGGCTGATCATACCATCTTCACGGGTCCCATCGACGAATACTTCGGCCACTGCTTTGGGCGTCTGCCCTATCGCAGTCTCAAGTTCACCCACGAAACGCATGATGTGCGGCGTCTGTTGCCGGTCGCCGTCATAAACTACCCGTCGGAGGACGTGGCCTATACGCGCGTCACGGAATACAAGCACCTGACCGGCCAGGTCCATCCGAGGACTAGTATCAGCTATGAATATGCGAGCGCCGAGGGAGAGCCCTACTATCCGATCCCGCGCCCGGAAAACCAGGCGCTTTACAAACAATACGAAACCCTGGCGCGTACGCGCGACGACGTCACATTCGTCGGGAGGCTTGGCACCTACAAGTACTACAATATGGATCAGGTCGTCGCCCAGGCGCTGGCGACATACCGGCGCCTGCGGGATCGCCATGGAGCCAGCAGAGCCCTCGCCGGCGTCCAGCATGATTAGGAAGGCCCACGTCCTTCTGGCAACCGACAGCTTCAATCCCTCCGGGATGGGCGAACACATGCTCGCGCTCGGCCGCGGTTTGAGTGACCGCTGGAATGTCACCATCGCAGTGATGTCCGAGGCTCGAACGGGCTTGTTGGCGCGCGCCGCGCGCTGCGGGCTTGCGGTCAAACTGATCCAGGATACCGGCGAGTTTCACGAGTGGTTGTCGAGGTCCAGCGTCGATATCCTGCACGTCCACGCAGGGATCGGATGGGAAGGGCACGGTCTGGCAGCGGCCGCCGATGCCCGCGCCATCCCAATCATACGCACCGAGCACCTTCCATATCTTCTCAATGACCCGGAACAAATCGAGCGTTATCGACGCGAAACCGAGAAATTGGCGCATATCATCGTCGTTTCCGAAGCCTCACGTCAAAGCTTCCGGGAGGCACAGGTCGCGCCCTCGCGTTTGACGGTGGTTCGAAACGGCATTTTTCCGCTTGTGCCCGTGCGATCCGCCACCGATTTTTCGCAGGAACTCGGCCTTGTCGGAAAGACCGTCCTCTTGACGGTCGCGCGTTTCACCGAGCAGAAAGACCAGGCGTCGCTGGTGCGCGCCTTGCCGGCCGTCTTGGAGGACAATCCTTCCGTTGTCTTGCTTCTTGTTGGGACAGGCCCCGAAGAAGAGCGCGTCAGTGCCCTGGTGACGGAGTTGGACGTGGGCGATCACGTCCAGTTTCTGGGGCACAGATCCGATGTCGCCGAGCTCATGGCAATCGCTGATCTCTTCATTCTTACATCGCATTTCGAGGGCCTTCCGCTGGCGGTTCTGGAGGCCATGTCGCTTGCCGTGCCCGTCATTGCAACTCGCATTGGCGGGACGGTGGAGGCGCTAGGTGATGGTCATCCCTATTTCACCGAGCCGGGCAATCCAGCGGCGATCGCCGCAGTCATCAATCACGCACTCGCCAATCCTCATCGTCTGGTGGCAAGCGGCCTGGCCGGCCTTGAGCGTTTCAAACGGGACTTTTCCGTCTTTCGAATGGCTGCGGAAACCGGGGCCGTCTACGAGCGGTTCCTCAGCCAGCCGAAGCATCAAATACAAAAGGACAGTTCCATGGAAAAAACACGGCTGGGCTTCATCGGTGTCGGCGGTATCGCCCGCCGGCACCTGGACATTCTGGCGAGCTTCGACGATGTCGAACTCGTGGCTTTTGCCGACCCCGATCTTGGCCGGGCCGACGAGGCGGCGATGCGATTTGGGGCGAGATCATTTGGCCATCATCGCGAAATGCTCGATAGCCAACAGCTTGATGCGGTCTATATCTGCATTCCACCTTTTGCCCATGGCGAGCCCGAGCGCGATCTCATCCAGCGCCACATGCCGTTTTTTGTCGAAAAGCCGGTGTCGCTGGGCCTGGCGCAGGCCGAAGACATCGCTGCGGGCGTAGCCAACGCCAACCTCGTAACGGCTGTCGGCTATCATTGGCGGTATCTCGATATCGTCGACGAGGCCAAAAGCCTGTTGGCGGACAATCCCGCCCAGCTTCTGTCAGGCTACTGGCTCGACTCGACACCCCCGCCGAAATGGTGGTGGAAAGAGGGCAAATCGGGCGGTCAGATGGTCGAACAGGCAACCCATCTCCTCGATCTCGTCCGGTGGCTCATCGGAGACGTCACCGAGGTCTACGGGCGCGCCGGCTATAAGGACAGACCGGAATTTCCAGGCCTGGACGTACCGACGGTGACGACGGCAAGCCTCACCTTTGAAACGGGCGTGGTCGCCAATATAGCTTCCACCTGTCTTCTCGGCTGGAGCCATCGGGTCGGCCTGCACGTTTTTGCAGATAAGCTGGCGATCGAGCTGACCGACCGGGAGATCATGGTCGATGTAGGACGAGGACGCCCCGTGCGCGCCGCCGACGGTGATCCGGTCTGGCGCGAGGACCGCGATTTTATCGATGCCATACGCGGTGGTGAAAACCGCATCCGGTGCCCCTATGGCGACGCTGTAGCAACCCACCGCCTTGCCCTGGCCGTGGTGTCCTCAGCCCGCAGTGGTTCGGTCGTGCGCCTCGACCCTTCCGGGATAAGACGGGATCAACCAGCGCCGCTGCAGAGGCAACCGCGGCCGCCGGCACCGCAGGGGCTTCCACCAGGCCATCGCAAGATACGCTCGCTTGGCGTCGAGGCGCCGGGCCGTGCCTATTTCTTCGACTATGAGGAAGGCCCACCGGCCGACGGCCACTTGCGGCTTGACACGCTGTTCACTGGTCTGTCCGCGGGCACCGAACTGACCTTCCTGAAGAACACCAATCCTTATTTCCGTTCCCGCTTCGATGGCGCGCGCGGCGTCTTTATCGAGAACGAGCCCGACCTGCATTATCCCGTTCCATTCCTCGGCTACATGGAGGTCGCGCGCGTTTCACAGTCCCGTGCATATGGTTTCTCCGAGGGCGCGGTGTTCGCGGCGAGCTATGGTCATAAGACCGGCCATACGGCAGACCCGTTTCACGATCTCCTGGTCGAGATGCCCCCGGAGCTCGATCCCCTGCTCGGCATCTTCGTCGCCCAGATGGGGCCGATCGCCGCCAACGGGATCCTCCATGCCGACGCGGAAACGTTCGGGGCGAATGTCCCCGCACTCGGTGCGGGTGTTGCCGGTCGTCCGGTGATCGTTCTTGGAGCCGGCACCGTCGGTCTGATGACGGCGCTCTTTGCCCGCGTGCTCGGCGCCTCCGAGGTGGTGATCACCGACCCGTCCGACTTTCGCCGGAAAAAGGCCGAGGCGATGGGGCTGACCGCGATGACGGAAGATCAGGCTTGGCAGCATGCCAAGGCACGCTGGCACGACGGGACGATGGGACGCGGCGCCGATCTCGCGTTTCAGACACGAGCTCATCCCGGCAGCCTGCACACAGCGCTCAAAGCTCTGCGGCCGCAGGGTACCGTGATTGATCTTGCCTTCTACCAGCACGGGGCGGATGCCTTGCGGCTTGGCGAGGAATTCCACCACAATGGCCTGAACATACGGTGCGCTCAAATCAACCGCGTTCCTCGCGGGCTCGCTCCTCTCTGGGATCGACGCCGACTTGCGCGTGCGACGGTCGACCTCCTTGCCTCGGACGGAACACCGATCCGTGAGCACATGGTCACCCACGTCGTCCCTATTGACGAGGCACCATCCTTCCTCGCCGATCTGGTCGAGAACCGACCGGAGTTCCTGCAAGTCGTCTTCAAGGTTGGCGAATGACCCTCGAACCGACGCCCATCCGCATCCTCTTCGTCTTCGCCTGGCTGGTCGTCGGCGGGGAGGAGACCGAAGTGCGGCTGCTGGCCAAACACCTTGATCGCCGCCGTTACCGCATCGACGTCGTGGCCTGCTTCAAAAAGCCCGGCATGCCCGAGCAGACCCATGTACAGCTCCGCTCGCTCGGGATCGACGTCGACACTACGCCCTACGACTTGTCGTTTACCGACACCGTCGGCTACCTTGCCGGGAAAATCTCGAGCTACGACGTCGTCATCTCCTGTCAGAACGTCGCGGATATCTATCCTGCGCTGGAGCGCCTGCATCTTCGCCCGCCGCTGATCGAGCATGGCGGGCTCGTTTCTGAAGCACTGGCCGGCCCCAAACATTTGACGACACGCTACGTCGGCGTCTGCCGTTCCATCCGCGACGCCGCCGCATCGCGGATGCCGGGACGCGAGCATGATGCGCTTGAGATTCCTTCGATGGTCGACCTCTCGGCGTTCGATCCGGTCCTGCGGGGGCCGACCCGTAGGGCTCTGGGGATTGCCGAGGACGAGGTTCTGATTGGCTGGGTCGGCCGGCTCGACCCCAAGAAGAACGTCGAGGACTTCATCGAAGCCGCTGCTCTGGTAAGCATCGCGGCCAAGCATGCGAGGTTCGCGATCGTTGGCGGACCCGACGCCTTCGTGCCGGACTATGCAATAAAACTCAAGGCCTTGGCGGCCCAACATGGGCTCGGCGGTGTGCTTCAGTTTCTGGGCGACCGAAAGGATATCCCTGCCCTCATGGCGTCATTCGATATCTTCGCCTGGCTTTCAAGCGGCGAAGGCATGCCGCATGTCATTGCAGAGGCCGGTGCAGCAGCCCTCCCTGTGATCGCAACGCCCGACAACGGCGCGCAGCAGCAGATTGACGACCACGTATCTGGTCTGTTCGTCCCTTATCGGGATGCCGCCGCCGTGGCCGGACAGATGATCGCTCTGTTGCAGGACACGCGACGTCGGCAGGCACTTGGCGCCGCATTACGGCGGAAGGTCGAGACCACCTATTCAGTCGAGGCGGTTTTGCCGCAGTGGGAGCAGCTGCTGGCGGATGTCTGCGGCAAGGGAAAGGCGGCCGGTCCGACCGGACTGTTCCGGTCTTTTCTGCAGGGCGGTTTCGAATGCTCAACCCATCGGCTTCGGGCGCGGGAAGGTGAGGCCAAGGGCCGCCGTCTCGACATGATTGCCGCCGTCAGCCACGATCGCTACGCCGAAGAGGACTACCGTCAACTTCTAGGCCTGGGGATCCGCACAGTGCGCGACGGTTTTAGATGGCACCTGATCGAGAAATCCGGTGGCTATGACTGGTCGAGCGTGCGACCGATGATACGGGCGGCCGCGCTGACCGGCACGCAGGTCATCTGGGATCTGCTGCATTATGGCTGGCCGGACGATCTCGACATCTGGTCGCCGCGTTTTGTCGATCGCTTCGCCGCGTTCGCGCGCGCTTGCGCAAAGCTGGTGCGCGAGGAGTGTGACAGCGTTCCCTTTTATTGCCCAGTCAATGAGATCTCGTTTTTCTCCTGGGGCGGAGGCGATGCGGGCTATCTCAATCCGTTTGCCAATGGCCGCGGCTTCGAACTGAAGGTGCAGCTGGCGCGCGCCGCGATCGCCGCGATGGATGAAATCAGTTCAGTCGACCAACGGGCGCGCTTCGTTCACTGCGAGCCGGTGATCAATGTCACCGCGCATCCCTCACGGCCCGAAGACAGAGGTATTGCCGAAGGTCACCGCCAATCGCAATACCAGGCGTGGGATCTCATCGGTGGTCGGCTGTGGCCACAGATCGGGGGAAGCGAGCGCTATCTCGACGTCATCGGCGTGAATTATTACTTCAACAACCAGTGGATTCATGGGGGCACACCGATCGACATCGGGCACGCGCTATACAAGCCCCTCAATGAAATTTTGCGCGAGACTTTCGCGCGATACGGCAGGCCGATCCTCATCGCCGAGACCGGTATCGAGAACGAGCGACGCGCGAGTTGGTTCGAATATGTCGTTGGCCAAGCTTCCCTTGCGATGCAGTCTGGCGTTCCGCTGGAGGGACTATGCCTCTATCCGATCGTAGATCATCCAGGTTGGGACGATGGCCGCCAGTGCGCAAATGGCGTTCTTTCGACCGAGGTCACGGCATCCGGACGAACGGCATACGCACCGCTTGCGACCGCCATTCAAGCGGCGGGGCTCGGATGCCTTTCGCAACCGATCAAGGCGGCCAAAAATGCATCCCGTCGCGAGCCGCCCGATGACAATGCGACGGCAGATTTAACCTTACGCGCAGACCAGCGTCTCGTGATGCGCCAACCGCTTGGCAGGATACAGCGGTCCTGATCAAGCGGCTGCGCATCATGAGATAAATTGGCTCTGCGGGAACAATTCCTCGACCCGTGAGTACGACGTCACCACGCACTCGAGAACTCAAGGGGTTCAATCCATGTCAAAACTTGTCACCAACCGAATACCCGGCGATGTCGCACATACTGTCGATCCTTCCCTAACGACATCATTCAACAAGATTGCATGGGGGGCCGTGTTTGCCGGTGTCGTTCTCGCTCTTGCCACACAGCTCCTTCTAAATCTGCTCGGCGTTGGCATTGGTGCGGCTGTCCTCGATCCGGCGACCTCGGACAATCCCGCGGCCAGCACCTTCTCGATTGTCGGCGGCATCTGGTTCGTCGTCGCCGGCATCATCGCATCCTTCATCGGTGCCTATGTTGCCGCGAGGCTTTCCGGCAGACCAAGCAAATCCACGGGCGGCTATCACGGGGTCACAACCTGGGCCGTGACCACGCTTGTCGTTCTCTTTCTTCTGACAACGTCGGTGGGTTCGCTCGTCGGCGGTGCGTTCAGCGGCCTGTCGAGTATCGTCGGCGGAGTTGGCCGGACGGTCGCAACGGCTGCGACCGCCGCCGCTCCGGCGTTGGCCACAGCAACCGACCCGATGGGCACCATCGAACAGCAGATCAGAAATGCTAGCGGAGGCAACGATCCTGCGGCTCTGCAGACTGCAGCGGTCTCGGCCATGACGGCGGTTGCCACCGGAGATCAGTCGAAGATAGACGACGCCAAAACACGCGCCGCCGACGCCCTGGCCAAGGCCCAGAACATCCCAGTCGATCAGGCACGGGCGAAGGTGGATGAATACGAGGCCAGCTACAAAGCCTCAGTCGAACGGGCGAAGCAGCAGGCGTTGGCCGCAGCCCAGACGGCGACGAAAGTCGTGTCACGGGGTGCGCTCCTGGGTTTCCTCGCGCTCGCGCTTGGCGCAATCGCAGCCTGGTTCGGCGGCACGGCCGGCACCAAGCCCGCTTTGTTTGTCGAAGAACACACTTCCACCAATCGGCTTTGATCACCACCGGAAAGGAAATATCATGTCTACCGAACCGAAAAATCTCAGCGATCTCCTCTACGAAACCCTCAAGGACATTTATTTTGCGGAAAACCAGATCCTAACCGCCTTGCCGAAAATGGCCGAAGCGGCCAGGTCTCCTGACCTCAAGCAGGCTTTCCAGACCCATTGGGAGCAAACCGAGGGCCAGGTCAAACGTTTGGAGCAGATCTTTGAACTGATTGGCCAGCCGGCAAAGCAGAAAACCTGTAGTGCCATCCTCGGAATGATCGAGGAAGGGAAGGAGATGATGGAAGAGTTTAAGGGAACCCCCGCTCTTGACCCCGGCCTTCTAGCCGGCGCCCAAGCGATTGAGCATTACGAAATCAGCCGCTATGGCACCATGCTTTCTTGGGCAAGGACGCTCGGCCAGGACGAGGTTGCCGAGCTTCTCGGCCAGACACTCGACGAAGAAGAGTCGACCGACGAGCTACTATCAGAAATCGCCGAAACCGCGGTCAATGCAGCTGCCGCATGAAAGCTCTCGCGCGCGCCGCATAGGCGCGCGCCTGAGGAAGCAGACTCACTCAAAAATCTGTCGGGTTAAATATCGCCGAGAATATCAGCAAGGAAAGCAACGGATCTGCTTCGAAACCGGCGCCAGATATGGCCACGTGCAGCGGCGGCACGGCGACCGTTTAGTCCTTGCCACGCACAACCGCGATGATGGGAGCCCCCTCTGCTTTGCCGCTCATGCGTAGAGGGCGTCAGGGGACGACCTGATCCTCCCGGAGATTCGGCACCCTTTGATCGAATGGAAACCAGCCCTTAGCGTCGGTCGCTGAAGCTGCAATGCATGCGCGGTGATGGGCCGTATGGTGGGAGTGGGTTACTCTAGGGCTGCGCGTAGCGCGCTTGCAGCAACGCCCGGTACTCGTGTTCAGGCTGCCCATAGGACCCCGCGGAATATTCCTCCAGTCCCGGTCGGTCTCTGAGAACAACGCGTCCACGGTCCGACCGAATTAGCCCCTCTCCCTCCAACATATGCAAGGCGGTGGTCACGCTTGGCCGTCGGACGGCCAGCATCAAGGAAATAAACTGGTGCGTGATGGGCATATTGTCCGTTACAAGACGATCGTGGCACATCAAGAGCCATCTCGCTAAACGTTGATCGATTTTGAATGCTGCATTTGCAAGGGCGGTATAGGCCACCTGCGCTGCAAAGACATAGAGGTAGCGGGACAACAGGTCTGCAAAAACTCCATTGTCGGCAACGATTTCCTGAAACAGCCCGACTGGAAGGCGATGTGCAAATCCTTCAACCTGGATCACGATGTCGTAAGGGTTGGTATTTGCCCCCACCGATGACGCAGTGGGCGCAAATCCTTCTCGGCCAAACATGCCGGCCTCCGCTTTCAGGCCGCTATCCGAAACAGCCAAAACAGAACCGATGCCAGACGACAAAAAATAGACCGTTTCCAGCGGCTTTCCCGCCTGCGCGATCTGATGACCTTGAGGTAGATAAACCCTTTCAAGGCGCTCGGTGAAAGACCGGCGCTCTTCGTCTGGAAGCAGTTTAATCAATCCGTTATCGCATCCCGGCTGACCTTCCATCTTGCGACCCCTGTTATGACGCACCGCTCGCTAGCCGCTCGAATTTCGGCATGTCACATGGCCTTCGGCTATGGCCGCCCATCCTGACGCAATTCCCGGCGCAAGGGAATGGCCGAAGGGGATCAACGGTCAGTGGACCGTCGAATTCACTACCGAGTAGCGGGCAATTTCTGGCCGAAGCTCGACGGTCCGTCGCAGAAGCCGGGCAGCCTCGTCCATCACAAGGACGACGTCCCTCAACTTTTCGATTTCAACGTGAAGCCTATAGGCCTCGACCTCGTCGAGTCCTGCTCCCAGCAGTCGCCTCGCCGCGTCGATCAGGCGTTCGGCGCGATCGACGACGTCGAGACTATTCTTGATGATGATTTCGAGCATGCGTTTTCCCCTCGCTTGCAAGTCAAGCGTGCCGGAGAAACGCCCTAGGCGCAATCCCGCGAGGACCTAGATCCGGTCTCGTACCCTGTCATAAAGATCGCGCATCTCGTCGAGCGCGCGGTCGTAACGCGAGCGCGGCGGCGCCGAACGGGAGCCTCCTATAGCAAAGGCGATCGCCCCGACGGCGGCTGCGACCGCGATCATCGTCGAAACAGGATACAACTTCACCGTCGCTTGCGTCTGCCTCGCAGCCTCACGCGCGCCACCCTTGATAGTCTGGGCGGCATCCGACACCTGCTTCTGTAACGTTTCAAGCTGCCTGCGGAGGGCGCCAAGTTCTTCGCGAGGATCATAATCGGGCTGGACAGGGACGCCGACCTGTCCCGTCGCAGTATCCACGACGCCCTTCGGTACTGGACTGGCGATCTTCGCAGCGGTGGCTTCGAGCGTAGCAGATTTACCGGGCTTACGAGGTGGCATGTGTGTCCTCCAAACATTGCTTCACGGGTGAAGATGGGGTTGTGCCGCCGGAGGGCAAGCCTGTAGCAAAGGAGCCCGGCCAAGCAAGCGTTCCGCCAGCTTCCCAACCAGTTCCGCTTAGTCTGAGAACATGAACGTCTTGCCGCGCTGGGCGGCTTCATTTGGCCAAGAGGAGCACGCGGACCGGAAAGAGCGTGGCGGCACGGTTCGAGGCGGAAAGCTCGTGGTCGTCGTCCCGATCTGCCTTGATCGTGCAGTGGCGGCCATCGCATTCCTGCTTTACGTCACCGTCCTTGTCCATGGTCTTATGCACAGTGTCTAGAACATAGAGCCCGTGACGGCCGTAGAGCCAGCCGCCGCGATCGAATGCGAGGCTTGCTGTGCGGTGGCAAGAGCGTCGACGGTTACTGAGCCGAGGCCGCGCGTCTGGAGAAGCTAGCGGGTTCGTCCCAACTTACGAAGACCAAAGATCCGCCCGGCTGTCATCTCATGAAGGCGATATCTAGACCCGCGCGGCGGTCGACGTTGCTAGTCCAGCAGCGTGAGACGGCTTCTCTATCAACTCGCGATATCCATAACTCGCAGACATATACGATTTGCGCAGGAAACACGGATTCGACAGTCGGCATTTGCCCGGAAAACTTATAAATTAACAGAGACTTAAACAGTTTGGACACTTCTTGCACATAAGTATGACTTTATGTGGCGGTGGCTGTTTTGCGCTTGGGTCTTTCACTTTCACTTACTCGGGCATTCGAAGCCCTGCGCGGCCTCGGAAGGGACAGGG